>CANQDO010000001.1 GCA_947593355.1 uncultured Clostridia bacterium
CGTGTGCACGGTAATATAAATAGTATTAATAATTTGCAAAAAAAGGTGTAAAAAATCAAAAAAATAATGCAAAAAATGTGTAAAAATAATAAAAAACAATGTAAAATATGTGTAAAAAAAATATTGTAAGAATATGTAAGAAAATTATTAAGTTTGTAATCTATTTAATATGCTATAATATCTAAATATTATAAACAAAAAACATAACATAATATCTATAACAATTATTGACATTATGACATTTTATGATAAAATAATTATGAAATTATAATAATTGAAAAATAAATGTAATAATAATTATATTTTATGAATAAGAGATATGGAGGTGTTGCTATATGGAAAGAGAAAATGACATTGTAAAAGATGCATATTATTTAGTTAATGTATATAAACAGCATAATGTACCTATTACACAAATTCATATTCAAAAATTAATGTTTTTATTTGAAGCATACTATATGAATATGGAAAATACAAACTCTTTGTATGATTGTGACTTTCAAGCATGGAATTTTGGACCTGTAGCAATTCCACTTTATAAGCAATTTAAAAAATATGGTAAGAATAATATAATACTAGATCAAGAACAAATTGCAGAAGGAAATTCAATATGTGAAGAAAAGAAAAAATTAATAGAAGAATTATTTGATGCTTTCAAAGAATTTACAGCAATGGAATTGGTTAATTTTACACATGCAGATGGCTCACCTTGGAAAGAAGCATGGGAAGAAAAAGAATATTCTATTATTTCAAAAGAAAAGATGAAAAGTTGGTTTTCTAAATATGTCAAAAAATAAGAAAAATAAAAATTTGAATAATGTGAGCAGTTCAAATATAGATGTTAATAAAATATTAGATGCAATCAAAAAAGTAATAAAAGCTACGGAAGAAGATGAATATTTAGATTATTGTAATAAATATTTTGGAGAAGACCTTGAAAATTATGATATTGAAGATTTAAAAATAATATATGAAGTGGGTAATGGTTTACTAAATCAATATTTGGTTACAGAAAAGGGATCTTGCGATAATCAAATATTGATGCAATTACAATATATAATGAATACAGTTATGTATAATATTATACAAAAGCAAATAAGTCGTTCTGGAAAACAATCTTCAGAATTAGATGCTAAATTAGAAACTAATATACAAGAAGCAAAAAAATTAAAAGAAAGTTTACAAGAAGAAAGTAAAGAAATAAAGCATGTGAAAAATGATTTAAAAACTATAATTACAGTTATAATATCAGTAGTGTTAACAATATCAATTGTACCATCAGCTATAGTAGGAATACAACATATATCTGCTGATTACATATTGCCATTTTTAGCAAGTATTATTCTATTTGGTATTATAATGATTACATTTGTATATAGTATATATCAAGATAAACTAAAGTCTTCTACATGGACGGTTTTACTGCTGGCAACAGTGCTGTGCATTATATTTTGGTGCATAGGTTTGAATATAACTATTGATAAAGAACATAAGGGGGAAGGTGCAACAGAAAGAATATTAACTACAACGGAAAGTGCAACAGAAAAAACACTAAATACAACAGTAAATGAGTTACCAGAATAAAGTGGAAAATTTAAACCAATAATAACAACTTAAAGCAAATAAAAATTATAAATAGTTATATAAGAGTGGACTATAATTGTTAAATATATTATGGTTCACTTTATTTTTTACGGTTCAAAGTAGCTTTTTTAAAAAAATTATAATAATATTTTCTATTAATGATATTTCATTTATGTGAAAAAAAGGCGAATAATATTGCTTTTTGTATTTGGTTATGATATGGTATAATATATGAAAAACATAACAAACAAGGTATATTGAAAGGAAATAAATTATGAAAAAGCAATATATATTGATGTGTAGTAATCCAGCAAATGATTTTGTTTCAAATATATTTTCAGATTTATTTAAATCAAATAAAATAAAATGTTGTAGTGTAAACAAGAAAAAAATAAAAAATATTTTCTTAAAAGCTATACAAAGGGTACATTTAAGTTATAAAATATCAAAAGTAATCAAATTACCTTTAAAAAAAATATGGTATGATTTTTCAGAGTTCGAATTTAATGATATAGATGAATATTATATTATTGTCACCACAAATTTATTTTTTGATTATGATATTTCTATTTTTAAAGAACTTAGTAAACATAAAAATGTAAAATTAGTATTAATTTTATGGGATACAGTTGGAGTAGATACTCCGGTTGGCAGAAAAATAGCTGAAATATATAAATATAAAATATGGAATTATATTTTTTCTTATGACATAAATGATGCTAAAAAACATAACTTTCACTATTTAAACGAACATTATTATTCAAAGCCACAAATAGAAGAAAATGTACCAATAACAAGTGATGCATATTTTATAGGTGGATTAAAACCAGGAAGAGTTAATGAAAATGTAGAATTGTTTGAATATTTGAAAAAAAATGGTATAAATGCAAAATTTGATATTGTAAAAAATGACGGAAGAACTTTAGATTATAGTGCAGAAGGTTTTAGAGTTTTAAATAAAAGACAACCATATTTAAATATTGCACAAGAAGTGCAATCTACCAACTGCATTATAGAATTTTTGCAAAAAGGTCAACATGCGCAATCTTTAAGGTACTTTGAGGCAGTATGTTTTAATAAAAAATTACTTACCAATAATGAAAATGTAAAAAATTTAAAATATTATAACGAAAAATATATGAAAGTATTTTCAAATTTTGAAGATATAGATATAGAATGGGTAAAAACGAAAGAACAAATTAATTATGGGTATAATGGCGAATTTTCACCATTGTATATTATAGATGAAATTGAAAAATTGGAGAAAAAATGAAAGAAAAATCAATTAAAATAAATGCTATTATAAATGCAATAAAAGTTGCAATGTCTATTATATTCCCAATAATTACTTTCCCTTATGCATCAAGAGTTTTAGGTGCAGATAATATAGGGAAAGTTCAATTTGCGTCTTCAATAATTGTGTACTTATCATTAATAGCAGCTTTAGGAATAGATACATATGCTACACGTGAAGGTTCAATAATTAGAAATGATAAGCAAAAATTACAGAAGCTTGCGAATCAAATTTTTACAATTAATATTATAACTACTGCAATTACATATTTAATAATGGCAGTGCTTTTAATATTGCCAACTAAACTAGTAGATTATAGGCTATTAATTATTATACAAAGTATGGGAATTTTATTTACAACGGTGGGCGTAGACTGGATATATAATATACATGAAGATTATGCATATATAACTAAAAAAAGTATCTTAACGCAAATAATATCTATGGTATTATTGTTCTTGTTTGTAAAGAAAAGCGAAGATTATTATATATATGCACTAATATCAGTAATTGCAACAGGAAGCGTAAATATAGTTAATTTTATACATGCTAGAAAATATTGTAAGTTAAGATTAGTAAAAAATGTAGAATGGCATAAACATTTTAAGTCAATGATAGTTATGTTTTCTAATGCGTTGGCTGTAAATATATATGTTAATTCAGATGTTATTTTATTAGGAATGATGTCTAATGATTTTACAGTTGGTTTGTATGCAGTTAGTGTTAAGGTATATAGCATTATCAAAAAAATGCTCAATGCGGTTACTAGTGTAACGCTTCCAAGAATGTCTTTATATGCTAATGAAGATAAAGAAAAGTATGAATATTTATTGGAAAAATTACTGAAAACAATACTTACATTAATTATTCCTGCAATCTTAGGCATTATAATTTTAAGTAAACAAATTGTACTTTTAATAGCAGGTAGAGAATATATAGAAGCAACAACGTCACTTGTAATATTAAGTATTGCTTTAGGTTTTGCAACAATAGGGAATATTTTTATTAATGGAATTTTAATACCAAATAAACAAGAAAAACATGCATTTAAAGCAACTTTGATAGCAGCTATTTTAAATATAGGTCTTAATTTTATAGCAATACCATTATGGGGGCAAAACGGTGCTGCAATAACAACAGTAATAGCTGAATTAGCAGTATGCATAGTTTGTTTTTGCTATGCCATTAAAATTTATAAATTTAAAAATTTAAAACGAACTATAATAATTAGTTTAATTTCTTGTATATCAATTGTTGTTGTAGCAGAGTTAATAAAATTATTTATAACAAATAATATAGCACAAACCTTACTAATTTGCTTTGGTGGAGTAGCTTCTTATGGAATAGTAAGCATATTATTAAAAAATGAAATTATTTTAGAAACTTTGGGTCAAATAAAGGATAAAGTTCAAAAAGTTTTTTCTAAAAATAAAGAGTAAAAATAAAGTAAAAAACATATATAAGAATATATAAGTAAATAATTAGTATGTGTGTGTTGCAAAATACTATAATATGTAAAAAATTGTAAATTATTCCAGAAACAATGATAAAGTATGCAAAATGTTACAATAATGCATTTATAAATATTTAGAATAGTGTCATTAATTTGCGAAAATCATTGATTTTTATGTTTTTATATGTTATATTATGAAATAATAAATTTAGAAAAATATGTATAATTTCCAATGAACGTTTGTATTAAATTAATTAAGCGAGGTGGTAATAGTGCAGACGGAAAAAGTGGCAATGGAAACTGTATCAGATATATCACAAAATCAAGAAATGGAAGCGATAAATCAAGTACGTAAAATTATAAATGCTCAAAAAAATATAGAAGAAACAAAGAAATTTTTTAGTATAAAGAATATAGAAAAAGGAATTAAAAGGGTTTTTGATATTTTTGTAGGAGTTATTGGTGTTGTATTACTAATACCAATAACTATTGTTGTGTATATAATAAATAAAATTATAAAAGAAGATGATGGACCTATATTTTATAAACAAACAAGAATTGGAAAAGGTGGCAAGCATTTTACAATATATAAGTATAGAACAATGATAGTAGATGCCGATAAAGTTTTAGATGAATATTTAGAACAAAATCCTGAAAGGAAAAAGGAGTTTGAGGCAAATCAAAAACTAACTAATGATCCTAGAATTACTAAATTAGGAAAAATATTAAGAAAAACAAGCATGGATGAGTTACCACAACTTATTAATATACTAAAAGGAGATATGAGTTTAATTGGCCCAAGACCAATAGTTGATAGAGAAGTTGAACTTTTTGGCGATAGTATGCCAATAGTACATAGTGTAAGGCCAGGAATAACAGGTTACTGGGCAGTAAACGGAAGAAGTACAACAACATATGCAGAAAGAGTTCAAATGGAAAGATATTATGCAGAACACTTTTCTTTATGGCTTGATATAAAAATATTCTTTAAAACATTTATTACAGTTTTAAAAAGAGAAGGGGCACTTTAGTATAAAATTAATTTATATTCCAAATAAGTTGAAAGGATTGAAGTTTAATATGGAAGATGTAAAAATAATTGTAGCAGCCCATAAAAAGTATGAAATGCCAAAAGATAGTATGTATTTACCGATTCAAGTAGGAAGTAAGGGCAAAGAAAAAATTGGTTATCAAACAGATGATGTAGGCGATAACATTTCTGAAAAAAATCCATATTTTTGTGAACTTACGGGAATATATTCAGCTTGGAAAAATTTAAATGCTAAATATATAGGACTAAATCATTATAGAAGATATTTTGCATCCGAAAAACAAAATCCTAAAAAATCTAGAATAGATAATATAGCAACAAGAGAACAAATTGAGAAAAAACTTGAAAATGTAGATATTATATTACCTAAAAAAAGAAATTATTATATAGAAAATTTATACTCTCATTATGAGCATACAATGCACATTGAACCATTAGATGAAACTCGAAAAATAATAGAAGAAAAGTACCCAGAGTATATACCTGAATTTGATAAATTACATAAAAGAACTTCAGCACACATGTTTAATATGTTTGTTATGAAAAAAGAAGTATTAGATGAATATTGTACATGGTTATTTGATATCTTATTTGAATTAGAAAAAAGAGTAGATGTTACAAAATATGATACATTCCATGCAAGATTTTTCGGAAGAGTATCTGAACTACTATTAGATGTATGGATAAACACCAATGGCTTAAAATATGAAGAAATTAAAGTTATGAATATAGAAAAAGTAAATTGGCTAAAAAAAGGTAGTGCGTTTTTAATGGCTAAATTTGCTGGTAAAAAATATGAAAAGAGCTTTTAAAAATGGAAGATTTAATAACAATAGTTATACCTATATATAATGTAGAAAAATATTTAGAAAAATGCTTACAAAGCGTTATAAATCAAACTTATAATAATATAGAAATAATATTAGTAGATGATGGTTCACCAGATAATTGTGGGTCTATTTGTGATGATTATGCTAAAAAAGATAGTAGAATTAAAGTAATTCATAAAGAAAATGGTGGATTATCAGATGCGAGAAATGCAGGAATAAAAGTTGCTACAGGAAAGTACATTACTTTTTTAGATTCAGACGATTATGTAACTTCTGATTATATAGAATATTTATATAAATTAATAAAAAAATATAATGTAAAACTATCTATTTGCAAATTACAAATAGTATGGAAGGATATAAAAGTTCAAGATGAATCTAGTTTAGAAGATGTATGTTTAGATGTAAAAGGTGCATACAAAAATCTTTTATTTCAACAGGGAATAGATATTTCTGCAAATGCAAAACTTTATTTAACAGAATTATGGAAAAATTATGAATTTCCAAAAGGAAAAGTATATGAAGATACAGCTGTTATTTATAAATTAATTGAAGAAGCACAAAATGTTGCTTTTGGAAACAAAGAGTGCTATTACTATATTGCAAGGGAAGGTTCTATTTCTAAAAAACAAGGGTTTAATAAAAATGAAGAAGATTATATAGAACATACAAACCAAATGTTGAGCTACATAAGAGAAAAATATCCAGAATTAGAAGATGCAGTAAGTAGATATGACGTATATGCTAATTTTAGAATTCTTAAAATACTAATTTTTACAAAACCTAGAAATAAACAAATGGAAAAAGAAGTTGTTTCTAAAATAAAAGAAAAGCAAGAGGTAGTTTTTAAATGTAAAGACACTCCAAAGAGAGATAAAATAGCAATAATACTTTTAAATATGGGGTTACCATTTTTTAGAGTATTTTGGTTGTTATATAGAAAACTTACTAAAAGAATTTAAATAACAAGGAATTCTAAAAAATTAATTAAAATTTTAAAATAAAAGAAAAGGTAAATAAAATGGAAGATAAAATTGATTTTGTCATTTTATGGGTAGATGGAAATGATCCAAATTGGCAAGAAGAAAGAAATAAATATAGAAATGATATTCATAATGATAATAGAGCAGTAAGATTTAGAGATTGGGATAATTTAAAATATTGGTTTAGAGGAGTTGAAAAATATGCACCATGGGTAAACAAAATACATTTTGTTACATGGGGGCATTTGCCTGAATTTTTAAATACCAATAATCCCAAATTAAATATTGTAAATCACAAAGATTTTATACCAGAAAAATACTTACCAACATTTAATTCAAATACAATAGAACTAAACTTACATAGAATAAAAGGTTTGCAAGAGCAATTTGTTTATTTTAATGATGACGTTTTTGTTATAAATGATGTAAAGCCTACAGACTTTTTCAAGAATGGTAAGCCTTGTGATACAGCAATATTATCACCTATTATTAAAGAAGACAAAATGGGAATTGCATCAATACAAATAAATAATATGGGAATTATTAACCATTATTATAAAAAAAATGTACAAATAAAGAAAAACTTTTCAAAGTTTTTTAATTTTAAATATGGAATGCAAAATATAAAAAGTATATTATTGTACCCATGGGAAAACTTTACAGGTTTTTACCAATTTCACATTACTTCAAATTTATTAAAGAGCACTTATGAAGAATTATGGAATAAAGAAAATGAAGAATTAGACTATACTTGTAGTCATAAATTTAGAGATTTAAGGCAAGATCTAAATCAATGGTTAATGAAAGACTGGCAATTGGCTAGTGGTAATTTTAACCCAAGAAAATATCATTTTGGAAAGCTTTATATGTTACAAAATGAAAATGATGCAGAAAAGATATTTAAGAATAATAAGTATAAAGTTATTTGCTTGAATGATTCAGAACATATAAGTGAAGAAACATTTGAAAAGTTAAGAAATGATATTAAGGAACAATTTGATAATCTTTTTCCAGAAAAGTGTAGTTTTGAAAAATAAGTAAAGTAGGAAAGGAATGAAGTTCAAAATGAAAAAAAACATTAATAAGTTTTACTATATAGGCATAATTTTATTAGTTATAAATTTCTTTTTTTCTAGAACTACTTTATTTGAAGTAAATAAATATATAGATTTATTATTAGAGGCAACAATTGTTATTCTATTTGGTATTAAATTTATATTTCAAAAATATACAAAAAAGAAAATATTATTACTTACATTATTAGGTGCACTAACACTATACACATCTTATGTTTGTAGAGATTATAATATTCTTTTTTGCTATTTAGCTATATTTGCAGCACAAAATACAGATATAAAGAAAACGGTTAAATGTTTGTTTTATACAACAAGCATATTATTGTTAATACATATTGTAGTGTTCTTATTTAGTTTAGCTACTGGGTTAGGAAATATAGTAGTATCACGTACAATTACTGGTCAAAGTAGATATAACTTCTATTTAACACATCCTAATATTTTTGCAGGAATAGTATTGTGGCTTACTGCAGAGTATGTATTTTTAAGGTATGATAAAATAAAAGCATTAAATTTATGTGTAATAGGGGTTTTATATGTAATAACATATTTCTTTACAGCATCTAGAACAGCATTACTTGCATCAATCTTTTTTATGGTGTTAGTAATTTTATCTAAACATAAAAAATGTAAAGAAATAATTAATATAGTAGCAAGATGGAGTTTTATATCAGTAGCATTAATTACAGCATTGTTAATATTCATTTATGCAAATTTTAATAATCCTATCATAACAAAAATAGATCAAACATTAAGTTATAGAATATCATTAGGTAGCACTGCTGTGCAAAAATACGGTGTAGGCTTAATAACTAGAGATATTGATTTAGATGAGGAAGTTTTGTGGGCATATGGAAAATATAAAGACTTAAACATAGACTCTTTATATACAAGAAGTTTTATAGTGTATGGCATTATATACATATTAATATTTGAATTGGGCTTTTACATATTAATGAAAAAGTATAAAAATAGCAATTATGGTATTTTTGTAATACTATTTTCAGTTATTGCTTTTACAGAAAGGTACTTATTAAACCCAATTATAGGCTTTCCTATACTATTATTAACTCAAATATTTAATGAAAATGGCGAAAATAAAAAGGCAGAAATAGATAGAGAAGTTACGTTAGAAGAATTAAGAAATATACAATTAGATTTATTAAAAGAAGTAAAAAGAATATGTGAGGAAAACAATATTACTTATTTTTTAGGCGGAGGAACTTTGTTGGGAGCAATTAGGCATAAAGGTTATATTCCATGGGATGATGATATAGACATTATGCTACCTAGAAAAGATTATGATAAATTGATAGAAATTTTTAATGAAGAATGTAATAACAAAATGAGATTGGAAAATTATACTAACACAGAAAACTATTGTTATCCTTTTGCAAAAGTTGTAAATTTAGAAACTTTACTAATTGAAAATAATTGCAGGCAATTAGATGATTTTGGTGTATATATTGATGTGTTTCCAATAGATTATTTGCCTGATAATGATGAAAAAATAAGAAAGATATATAAAAAATATAAATTTTTACATAGATTACTAAGGATGTATCAGTCTGATAATATTTCAAAGGTTACAAAAAATAAATTAAAATTAGTTTTAAAAAAGACGGTATTACCAATAATGGAAGATCTTGAATTACATAAACTAATTATAAAATCAATAGATAATATGGTAAAAAAATATAAGAATACTAATACAGTAACTTGTATAACAGGAAAATATTTAGAAAAAGAAATTATGCCAAGTTCTTATATTGTAAGTTATGAGTTAGCAGATTTTGAAGGTGAAAAATATAAAATACCAGTAGGGTATCAAGCATATTTAACTAAACACTATGGTAATTATATGGAGTTGCCACCAAAGGAAAAGCAAGTAAGAGCACATGAAGTTACGGCATATTGGAAAAAAATTAAATAGATAGAAAATTACAATTAAATTTTAATGTTAAGTAATGCACAAGGAGGTAAACACATGAACATAGCAGTTATATTTGCTGGTGGCGTAGGAAAGCGTATGGGAAATACGGACAAGCCAAAGCAATTTATAGAAATAGAAGGAAAACCTATTATTATACATACTTTAGAGCATTTTGAAAAAAATAAAAATATAGATGCAATTATAGTTGCATCTAAAGTAGAATGGATAGACTATTTAAATGATTTGCTTGTAAAATATAATATTAAGAAAGTTGCAAAAGTAGTTCCTGGTGGAGAAACTGGGCAGATGTCAATATTTAATGGAATTAAATGTGCAAAAGAAATGTATGGTGATGATGCAATAGTACTAATACATGATGGTGTTAGACCTTTTATAACTGATGAACTAATTGATACTAATATACAAACTGTAAAAGAAAAACGGAAGTGCTATATCAAGCGTATATGCAACGGAAACAGAAGTATTGATAAATGAAAATAAAGATATTAAATCTGTTATAAAAAGAAATGAATCACTTATAGCAAAAGCACCACAGAGTTTTTATTTAAAAGATATTTATGATGTACATATTAAAGCTCAACAAGATGGTATTACAGATTCAATAGATTCATGTACTTTAATGCATGACTATAATAAGCATTTAACAGTGGTTTTAACGGATTATGATAACATAAAAATTACAACTCCAAAAGATGTTTTTCTTGCAGAATCAATTTATAAAAGAAGAAACGACAAGTAATTGAGAAAGGAAATAATTATGTATAATAATCATATTGTTCAAGAAGATTTAAAAAGAATAACTAATCAAAATATAAATTTTCAAAATCTTTATAATAAAAATATACTAATTACAGGAGCAAACGGAATGCTTGCTTCATATTACATGTATGTTTTGATGTATTTGAATGATAAAAAAGATGCAAATATAAAAATTTATGCATTAGTTAGAAATGTAGAAAAATTAAAGCAATTAACAGAGTTTTCAAAAAGAAAAGATATTATTCCAATTGTTCAAGATGTTTGCAATAAAATAGAAGTACCAGAAAAGTTAGATTATATTATACATATGGCAAGTTCTGCAAACCCTAAAACAATAACAAAAGACCCGGTTGGCATTATTAATGCAAATGTTATAGGTACGCAAAATGTATTAGAATTAGCAAGAAAGAATAATGCAGAAGTGATTTTTACATCAACAAGAGAAGTATATGGAAAATTAGATGATAGTACATCAAAAGTATCAGAAGCAGATATGGGAGCACTAGAATGTTTAGATTTAAGGTCTTGCTATCCTGAAAGTAAAAGGATGGCAGAGAATTTAATTGTGAGTTATGCATATGAATATGGAGTTAAATACAAAATTACAAGAATAGCACATGTATATGGACCAGGAATGATAATAGACAATGATGGAAGGATTATGTCAGATTTAATTTCAAATGTAGTTAAAAAAGAAAATATTGTATTAAAAAGTACAGGAGAAGCTAAAAGGGCATTTTGCTATGTGTCAGATGCAATTACAGCATTATTAACAATTACGGTAGATACGAAGGCAAACGAAGTTTATAATATTGCAAATGAAACAGAAGAAATTTCAATAAAAGAACTTGCATTTATGTTAAAAGGCATGTATGAAAATTCAGATGTTATTTTTGATATTCAAGAAAATAAAAATCAATATGTAAAATTTGCAAGAACTCCACTAGATGTTTCAAAACTAGAAAAATTAGGCTGGAAGCCAGAAATATCATTAGTAAATGGAATAAAAAATACAGTTGAATACTTTGATGAAATTTAAATTAGGAAAGGTAAAGGTGGTTTAATGGGCATTTCAAAACAATATGACTATTTAGTAGTCGGTTCAGGACTTTTTGGTTCAGTATTTGCATATGAAGCTACTAAAAAAGGAAAGAAATGTTTAGTAATAGATAAACGCTCTCATATAGGAGGAAATGTTTATACAGAAAACATAGAAGGAATAAATGTACATAAATATGGTGCACATATTTTTCACACAAGTAATGAAGAAATATGGAATTATATTAATCAGTTTGCAGAGTTTAATCGTTACACAAATTCACCAGTAGCAATATATAAAAATGAATTATATAATATGCCTTTTAATATGAATACATTTAATAAATTATGGGGAGTGAAAACTCCACAAGAAGCAAAAGCTAAAATAGAAGCAGAAAAACTTGAAGCAGGAATAGTAGAACCAAAAAATTTAGAAGAACAGGCAATAAGTTTAGTAGGAAAAACTATTTATGAAAAATTAGTAAAAGGTTATACAGAAAAGCAATGGGGCAAGAAAGCAACCGAATTACCAAGTTTTATTATAAAAAGGTTGCCTGTAAGATTTATATATGATAATAATTATTTTAATGACAAATATCAAGGAATACCAGTTGGTGGTTATACAGCAATTATTCAAAAAATGCTTGAAGGCATAGAAGTAAAATTAAATTGTAATTTCTTTGAGCACAGAGAAGAATTAGAACAAATTGCTGAAAAAATAGTATTTACAGGTGCAATAGATGAATTTTATAATTACAAGTATGGAGAGTTAGAATATAGAAGTTTGCGTTTTGAAACAGAAGTTGTAAATGAAGAAAATTATCAAGGAAATGCAGTTGTAAATTACACAGAATACGAAATACCATATACAAGAATAATTGAGCATAAGCATTTTGAATATTCTACTTCACCAAAGACAGTTATTACAAAAGAATATCCAGATACTTGGGTAAAAGGAAAGGAAACATATTACCCAATTAATGATGAAAAGAATAATGCTTTATACGAAAAGTATACAAGCCTCGCAAAAGAAAATCCTAATATCATATTTGGAGGAAGACTTGGACAATACAAGTATTATGATATGGATAAGGTTATTTTAGAAGCACTAAATTGTGCAAAAAAAGAATTAAATTTTTAAAATAGGAGATGTTGAATATGAAAGCAAAAAGAATGAAAGAAAATGGAAGAACAAGTAGCAGAGAAGCTACAAGAAATAGTGTTGAAAAAAGTTTTAATGAAGGGGTTTCTAACAGAAGAACAAGTAAAAAGAAAAGTAATAAAAAATGGACAAAAATATTATTAATAGTAATAGTTTTAATCATTGCACTTATAGTAATTTCAAAAGTATGTATTGACAATCAAATAAATAAAGTAAACTGTGTAGAATTAAATAAAGATGAAATTAAAGTAACAGATGGAATAGAACAAAAATTAGAAGGATATCGTACTATTGCAATTATGGGTGTAGATGGCACGTCAGACGAGATGCAACCTGAAAGAGGTACAGACTTTATTGTTCTTGCTACAATAAATGAACAAAATAGAAAAGTAGCATTAACAACTATATATCGTGATACATATTTAGAGATTACAGGACAAGATTTAAATAAAATATCAAATGCTTATGCAGAGGGAAAGGAAACTTTAGCATTAAGCACATTAAATGAAAATTTAGATTTAAATATAAAAGAATTTGTAACATTAAATGTTGGAGCCATGGAAAATATTGTAGATGCAATAGGAGGAATAGAAGTAAATATAACGGACGAAGAGTTACAATCTATTAATGGTTATATAAATGAAGTATCAAGGCAAACAGGAGAAACAGCTACTTATGTAGAAAAATCTGGAAGTCAAAAATTAAATGGAATGCAGGCTTTAGCTTATGGAAGAATTAAGTTTGTAGGTAGTGGAAATTATAAAAAAGCTGAAAGAATGGTAACTGTTTTAATGACTGTAATAAAACAAGCTAAAAAATCAAACGTATTCCAAATAAATGGACTAGCAGATGTATTATTACCAAAATTATATACAAATGTTAATCGTGATGAAGTATTTGATTTAATGAAAAAAATATCAGATTATGAAATATTAAATAATGTAGGTTGGCCATATAAAGTAAAAGGTGCTACAGTAGATGGAGTTTGGTATTTAGCACCAACTACACTTGAATCTGCTGTAAAGGAATTGCATGAAAAGGTATATGGACAAACAAATTATGAACCATCAAATAAAGTAAAAGAAATAAGTGGTAAAGTTATTGAAAAAACAGGTTATGCAGAATAAGGTATATAAATTTATAAAAAAAGCTTATTAATAAAATAAAGGTCAATAATATTAATATAATAAAGAAAGAAGGTTGGTAAAATGGAAAAAGCAAAAGTGTATTTTACAAGAGAATTAACACCAGAAAGTGTTGTTAAGATGTTTAAAAAACTTGGAAAGGAATTACCAGGAAAAGTAGCAGTAAAAGTACATTCAGGAGAAGACGGCAACCAAAATTATTTAAGACCAAATTTTATGAAACCAATGGTAGAGTATGTTAATGGAACAGTAGTTGAATGTAACACAGCTTATGATGGAGCTAGAAATACAACGGAAAGGCATAAAGCATTAATGAAAAAACATGAGTGGTCAGATTATTTTACTGTTGATATTATGGACGGAGAAGGACCAGACAAAGTTTTAGAAATTCCAAACGGAAAAGTTATTAAAAAGAACTATGTTGGAAAAAATTTAGAAAACTATGATTCAATGCTTGTACTTTCACATTTTAAAGGTCATCCTATGGGAGGATATGGAGGAGCATTAAAACAACTATCAATAGGAGTTGCTTCTAGCAAAGGAAAAAGTTATATTCATTGTACAGGGAAAGAAAATGCATCATATGAAGATATGTTTAGAGCAGACCAAATTAAATTTTTAGAGTCTATGGCAGATAGTGCATCATCAGTGGTAAATTATTTTAAAGGAAATATAGCTTATATAAACGTTATGTGCAACATGTCTGTGGATTGTGATTGCTGTAATGTAGCTGAAGATCCTTGTATGAAAGATATTGGAATTTTAGCATCACTTGACCCAGTTGCAATAGACCAAGCTTGCATAGATTTAGTTAAAAATTCAGATGATCCAGGAAGAGACCATTTATTAGAAAGAATAAATTCAAGACAAGGAACTCATACAATAGATGCTGCTGCAGATTTAGGTATTGGAAGCAAAGAATATGAATTAATTGAAGTAGAATAATATAAAAGCAAGTGATTTATAAAAAAAAGATTAAAAAGTCAGTAAAAAGTGCTGACTTTTATTTTTTTATATGATAAGATATAAAAAAAATGAGGGAAAAAATATGGTAAATTTAAAAGTAGTAGATTCGTTAGAAAAAGTTTTTTTGAAGGATAAGTTAGAAAATTTTAAAGAAATACAAGAGATAAAGGCATTTAAAGGAGAAAGAGTGTCGTTTCAAATTATTTTGAAAAGTGCAGAGTATAAAAAATATAATTTAGAGTGCATGGTGCAATCTGAATTAAAGAATATTAAGGTATATAAAGTTGGCTATGTGCCGAGTGAATTTCCTACATACGAAGAAAGAGCAGATGAAAACTATATAACGCTAGAGCCAGGGTTATTTCCAGATGTGTTATTCCCATTAGAAGGAAAAGTAGATGTATATGAATATACTAATACAACTTTGTGGGTTACAATAGATATTCCTAAAAAAGCCGAGGCAAAAGAGTATAAAGTAAATATATTATTAGAAAATGAAGAGATAAAACTATCAAAAGAAATAAAAATTAATGTATGCAATATAGAATTACCGGAAAATGACTTGATATATACAAACTGGTTTCATTCAGACTGTATAGCTACATATCATAATGTAAAAGTATTTTCTGCAGAATATTGGAAATTAGTAGAAAAATACATGAAATTAGCAAGAAGAACAGGTGTAACACAAATACTTACACCTATATTTACACCTCCATTAGATACTGAAATAGGTGGTGAAAGGCCAACTGTTCAATTAGTAGATATAAAATATGAAAATGGCAAATATACTTTTAAATATAGTAAATTTGAAAGATGGATAAAATTAGCACAAAAGGTAGGAATAAAATATTTTGAAATGGCACATTTTTTCACACAATGGGGAGCAAAATATACGCCTAAAATTATAGTAAAAGAAAACGGAAAAACAGTTAAAAAGTTTGGCTGGCATGTAAAAGCAAGTTCAAAAGAATACAAAGAATTTATAGATAGCTTTTTACCATCATTAGTACAAGAAATAAAGAAAATGGGAATAGAAAATAATGTATATTTTCATATTTCAGATGAGCCAGCAGAAAAATATGATGAAGGACTTAAATGTTATGAAAAAGCAAGAAGTATAGTAGAAAAACATTTAAAAGATTTTAAAATAATAGATGCACTTTCTAATGTAGAAATATATAATAGAGGAATGGTCGATATTCCTATTCCAGCAATAGATAGAATAGAACCATTTTTAGAAAAACAAGTAAAAGAAAAATGGTGTTATTACTGTTGTGCTCAAGCTACAGATGTATCTAATAGATTTTTAGCAATGCCATCAGCAAGAACCAGAATTATAGGTGTTCAATTATATTTACACAATATGATAGGTTTTTTACACTGGGGATTTAATTTTTATTATTCAAGATTATCAAAAGAAGCAATAGACCCATATAAAACAACAGATGCAAAACAAGGTTTCCCTTCAGGAGATAGCTTTATTGTATATCCATATAAAAATGGTGCAATAGAATCTATAAGAAGTGTTGTTTTTTATGAGGCACTTCAAGATAGAATGATGCTAAAATTATTAGAACAGAAAATTGGAAGAAAAGAAACAGAAAAAGAAATACAAAAGATTGGAGGAAATATAACATTTAAACAATACCCACATGATAAAGAATTTTTATATAAATTGAAGAATAGGGTAATAGAAATATTAAGTAAATAGCGTATAAGGAGGTAAAATGGATACTTTATTTAAAGAATATGCTACAAATGAAAATAGTCCAAAATGGGAAAATGCTATAAAAAGAGAAAAAGAGTTATACGCAAGAAAAAATGATATTAGGTCACCATTTGAAAGAGATTACACAAGAACTATACATTGCAATGCTTATAGAAGGCTAAAGCATAAAACCCAGGTGTTTTTCTCACCTGGAAATGATCATATATGTACAAGAATAGAGCATGTTACACACGTTGAATCTGTAAGTTATACTATTGCTAAATGTTTGGGATTAAATGCAGAATTAACAAGAGCAATAGCTACGGCACATGATTTAGGTCATAGTCCATTTGGGCATGAAGGAGAAAGAATTTTATCTGAAATATCTAAACGAGATATAGGAGAAACATTTTGGCATGAGAAAAATGGTGTAGAGCTTGTAGATAAAATAGAATTATTAGAAGATGATTTAAGAAATAAACAAAACTTAAATTTAACTTATGCAGTACGTGATGGAATTATATCTCATTGTGGTGAAATAGATGAAAATATGCTAAAGCCAAGAGATGAAGATATAGATTTATACGAATATAAAACTCCAAATCAATATGCTCCATATACTTGGGAAGGTTGTGTGGTAAAAGTCGCAGATAAGGTATCATATTTAGGAAGAGATATAGAAGACGCAATAACTTTAGGAATTTTAGATGAGCATTTAGAAGAGCTATATAAATTATTAAACTATAATTCAAAAGATGTAATAAACAATACAGTTATAATAAATAATTTAATATATGATTTGTGGAAAAATTCATCTGTGGAGAAGGGGCTATGCTTTTCAGAAGAAACATTTAATTTAATAAAACAAATTAAACAATTCAATTATAAAAACATTTATCAATGTGAAAGAATTAAACCATCAATAAGATATTTTAAAGTTGTATTAAATGAAATTTACGATACTTTAAAAGCTATGTATGGGGGAAGTAAAACTCCTGAAAATATAAGAAATATGAGAAAAACTTATCCAAAATTGATAGATAGTTTTGAAGATTGGATATCAAATTATTGGAATTTAGAAAGAAAAGCTACATCTAAAAATGATATTATTATTAATATTGAAAATGAAAAAGAGTATTATAAAGCAATTATTTATTATATATCAGGAATGACAGACAATTTTGCCATAGAAATATACAATGATATAATTGGATTTTAATTAATTTATACAAGAGAGGAAGAGGATTTTATGTTAGAACAAATAGAAGTATTATGCCACAGTAGCATAGTAATAAGAAGAGAAAAAACCATCTATATAGATTCATTTAAGATAGATAAAAATTATAATGATGCAGATATTATAATGATAACGCATGATCATTTTGACCATTATTCAGAAGAAGATATAGATAAAGTAAGAAAAGAAGATACAGTTATTGTTATACCAGAAAGTTTATATATTAAAGCCCTAAAAATTGGCTTTGTAGATGAAAACATTGTAATAGTAGAGCCAAACAATGAATATGAAGTAAAGGGTGTTAAGTTTAAAACAATACCAGCATATAATGTAAATAAGCAATTTCACCCAAAGGAAAATGCATGGGTAGGTTATTTAATTGAATTAGATGGTAATACATATTACATAGCAGGAGATACTGATATAACTGAAGAAAATACTAAAGTAGAATGTGATGTAGCATTTTTACCAATAGGAGGAACTTATACAATGGACTATGAGGAGGCTGCAAAACTTGCAAATATAATTAAACCAAAAGTAGTAGTGCCTATACATTATGGAGAAATAGTAGGAGAAAAAGCAGATGGGGAAAAATTTAAAAATTTAGTAAATTCAGAAATTGAATGTAGAATCTTAATAAAGTAAAAATGTCAACCACAAAAATATACCTAAAAACAAGAAAAAATGCCAAATTTTTCTTGACCATATAATTATTTTATGTTATCATTAAATAGTAAAAAATAATAAAAAGGGAGAGATTTTATGAAACACAAAAAATTATTAGTAATAGTTTTGGTAGTTATACTTTTATTATCGCAATTTAGCTTTATTAGGTTAGGTAGTAATATTGTATATGCAATAGATACTAAAGCAGAACCTGAAGTAAGTGCTAAGCGATATTTTTATGACCAACTTACACAAGAGGGTAAAAATATTTATCAAGCATTAGAAAAAATGGAAAGAGAAAAAATATTACAACAAAACGGAAGTCTAGATATTTTAGCAGAAGGTTTTGTTACAGAAGAACAAGTAATAGGATTCACAAATGGCTCTCAAGAGTTACTTTCAACATTTGGTGCAGCAAGAGATGCATTTCAATATGATAATCCAAAAGTTTTTTATATTGATTACTCTGCATTAACATTAAGAGTAACTAAAGGAAACGATGGATATCACGCGTATATTGGACCAGGTAGAAAAGATACATATTATTTACCAGGGTTTGATGCAAATAATATAGAAAGTAAAATAACAGCATTTAATGAAAAATTAAGTGAAGTTGTAGGAACAATACAATCAGAAGCAGAGCAAAAACTTCAAGAAGAATTAGAAGATGCTCAAGAAATAGACCCAGTAGAAAGAACAAAAATGTTAGTAAAAACAGCTCATGATTGGGTAACTCATAACATGATGTATAAATTTGAATATGAAGTAACAGGGTTTAATTCAGCAGAAGAATATAGTAATGCAAGAACAGCGTATGACTGTTTAATGTTTGGAGAAGGAGTTTGTGAAAGTTACACAAGAGGTTTTAAAGCAATATTAGATGAACTTGATATTCCATGCGTATGTGTTTACGGATTATATAAAGTATCAGATGTACAAGATGAAGAACATATTTGGAATTATGTTTATGTAGATGGAAAATGGTATGGAGTAGATGTTACACATGATGATCCAGTAGTTAGAAAAGGACCAGGTGCAAATCAAAAGGTTTCAAACAGAGAAACAAACCAATACTTACTTGTAGGTCAAATAGACTTAAACTCACATCACATACCATCAGGAATTTTATCACCTGCTAATTATGAGTTTAGTTATCCAGAGCTTTCAGAAACAACTATTGAAGGTGAAGAATTTTATAATCAAGGGTTATTTAAAATAAGAACTTATGGAATGAATTATACAGAAGGTGGCGAACATTCAGGCGGTGTTGGCACAGGCAGTGGAGATGAATCAATTAAAACAACTGAAGTATGGGTTAGTTATGATGGAAAGAATTATACACAAAATGCAGAAAATGGCATTTATATGTTAGCTCGTTTTGCAGAATTTGATGAAAGTTCAAGTGAATGGTTATATACAAGTTGGGGCTATATGACACCAGAATTGTATGACTCATCAGTATTAGAAGGAAAGAAAACACTTAAACCAGGTACAGAAGAAAATCCTGAATATGAATATTCTAACTATTCTGAATTTATGGGTGGAAATTATGTATGTTTCCCAATGCCACATTTAGGTTTAATACAATTTGCTGTAACAGATGTAGCACCAAAGTATAAAACACCAGAAGAAATATTAGCAGGTGGTTTATATTATCAAGGTTCTCCAACATTACTAACAGAAAGAACCGAAGAAATTATAAATCCATATGAATTATATAAAGCACCACCACATATTTCAAAGGCAACACCAGCACAATATTTAAAATTAGGCTTTGGTAATACATATCATATGAAACTTTATTATGATGATGTATTTGAACCAATAAAAGATGAAGAAGGAAATCCAACAGGCGAAAAGATAGAAGCAGTTATCGTAGATGCTATTGGAGGATCTGAATGGAAAACAAGACCAAGTGCATTAGAAGGAAGCACAATTACTAGTTTTTCATACAATTTAGGTAAACAAGCTGAAGGAAGTTTTGGTGATGATGAAGCAGGATTAGAAGCAAAAAGAAAAGCACAAGAAAATGCGGTAATAGAATTTGATTTTACACCTAGTGATTTATTTGCAAACAATGAAACACTTTACACAATAGAAATAAGAGGTGTACAAGGAATAAGCAGTGGAAAAAGACCTATAACTGCAAGTTGGGGTGTAGGAGCTCCAAATGGATTATGTAGTATAAGGGTAGCTCAAGGACTTGAAAATCAATTATTTGCACAACCAGAATTAATGGACGTAACAGGTTCAATAAATGGATGGGAAGGTCTTGGAGGAGACGATTTAAGTGAATTAAATGGAGTAGATTTAAGTCAATTAACACACCGTTTAGCATTAGTTACAACTACAACAACAGAACAAGAAAACAAGGACATGTTAGATGAAGTTGGAATAGACCCAGAAGATGAAAACATTATAACAGAAACATATAATATAAAATTACAAGTATGCTGTAAAACAGTTGTAAAAACAGGAACAAAATTAAGGTTATGCGTAGGATTCCCAGAAGGAACAACTTATGAAGATTACTTAAGTGGAAATAAAGAATTCAAAGTATACCACTACAAATACAATGATTTTGGTGAAATAACAGGTAGTGAACCAATAGATGTTATAGTTACAAGGCAAGGCTTAATATTATATGTAGATTCATTCAGTCCGTTCACTATTGCAGCAGTGCCAGGAACAGGTGCAGTTCCACAAGAAAAACAAGTAGTACTTGCAAGTTCTGAAGGAGGAACTATTAAATATCAAGGCAGTGAAACAAGTACAATTAATATGAATGAAGTAGAAGAAATAGAATTACAAATTGAACCAGAAAAAGATGAGGAAGGCAACAATACAAAAGTTATAAAAAGTGTTACAGTAGGCGATTTAGCAATACCAGTTGAAAATAAAGATGGAATGACAATAAAAGTAAAAGCAAGTGATTTAGGAATAGGAACAACAACAGTACATGCAGCATTTATGTCAAAAGCAGTTGAACAAATAGATGAAACAAAAGGTGAAACAGAAGTAGTTTCTGAACAACCAACATTTGTA
Organism: uncultured Clostridia bacterium; assembly: GCA_947593355.1. Classification (GTDB taxonomy): domain Bacteria; phylum Bacillota; class Clostridia; order TANB77; family CAG-508; genus UMGS1663. The sequence continues at coordinate 21,955 of CANQDO010000001.1, forward strand.
GTAAGCTTAGAAACAGCAGCAAAAGACTTAAAAACTGGTGATACATTTAAAGTTAGGGCTGATTTAAAAGATTTTCAAAGTATTACTGATGGAATAATTACATTCTCAGGTAAATTAGAGTATGATGAAAATGTATTTGAACTAACAAATATAACAGGATTAAATGATTGGGAAATAGACTTTGAAAAAGATTATAATAATGGCAATATAGTATTAGATAGACCAAATCAATTAAAACTAGAACCTGATGAAACAAGTGAAATTTTTGAAGCAACTTTCAACGTTATAGATAGTACTAAAGCAGAAGAAACAGAGACTATCATGTTAAATTTAATTAGTGCTGGAACTGGCAAAGATGACAATGGACTTATAGTTTTAGGAAATACTGCACAAGTAGATGTTACAATAAGGCATTTAATAGATTCTGAAAAATATAAAATAGATGAACGATACCAAATAATATCAAAAATTATACCAGGAACAACAATAGCTGAATTTAAGCAAAATGTAACAGCAAAAAATGATAGACAAATAACATTTAAAGACAAAAATGGAACTACGATAGAAAACGATAGTACAGTTCTTACAACTGGTATGAATATAGTAGTAGGAGATCCAGAAGTAACATATACTATTGTAGTAACAGGAGATATTGACGGAGATAGTAAAATTTCAGTAAACGATTTAGCTAAAATAAAATTGCATTTAGTTTCAATAAAAACAATTAGTGAAGAAGAAAATAGAATTCAGTATGTAGCAGCTGATATAGACTATAATGATAGCATAGGAATAAATGATTTAGCAAAAATGAAATCAATAATAATAGGTGCTACAGCACTTGAATAAAAAGGAGATATTATGAAAAATATAATTAAAATAAGTATTATAAGTACAATAATATTAATATTAACTGTAATGTGCATACCAGCAAATGTGTTTGCATCAATTACAGGAGGTGCTATGGTTATAAACACAGAAAAAGATACATATAACCAAAATGATACAATAGTAGTAGAATTTAAATTATCTAATTTAAACTCAACTAAAGGAATAATAGCATTAAAAGCTACATTAGAATATGATAAAACAAATTTAGAATTAGTATATGATAATGAAAATGAAGCTTATGCATTAGAAGGAAAAAATACTTGGTCTACACCAACATACAATGCTAGTACAGGAGAATTAGTAACAGATAGAAATTCTTATGCAACTAGAGATGAAGTAGTATTTACTGCTACATTTAAAGTAAAAACACAAAATGCTTCAGACGTAGCAATAACTTTAAAAGATATTGAAGTTGCAGATGGAGAAGATGAAAATGGTGAAGGAACACTAACTAGTGCTACTAAAAAATTAACAATAGGAAATGTTACACCAGTAACACCACCAGATGATGGAGATGATGATGACAACCCAGGTGGAACTAGCGGAGGAAATACTGGAAGTGGCAATACAGGAAATAGCGGTAATACTGGAAACAGTGGAAATACAGGCAATAGTGGAAATACTGGAAGTAGTGGAAATTCTGGAAATACAGGTAATACAGGTAACAGTGGTAATACAGGAAACGGTAGTGGAAACACTGGAAATAATAATGGAACAAGTGGAGGAACTACTAATGGTGGCAATGGAGCAAATAAAGGCGACGGTTCTGTAAATGCAGGTAAATTACCTCAAACAGGTGTAAACAATATAATGTTAGTTGCACTAATAACTATAGCAGTAGTAATTATGCTAGTAGTAATTGTAAAGAATATACAAGTTAATAAAGAAATAAAGAGAAGAAAATAATTTATAAAATATCCCTTTAAAGAATGTTCTTTAAAGGGAATTTTTATCTATAATATAAGTTTCAAAAATATTGCGTTTTAAAATAAGATATGATAAAATTTGAAACAGTAAATATGTAATTAGTGTTGGTCAGACGCTTGTAACTTCATTAAATAATTTTAAAGGAGAGGCATAATGTCTAAAAATAATGAAGAAGAAATTAATGAAAGAATTGATTTCATTGAAAAAATTGCCGAAAAATATTCCAAAGATATGCTAGAAGAAATTTTTGGAATAAAGGTAAAGAAGGTGGCAGGGGAAAAGTGGCTATACAATGTTTACAGAGATGAAAACATAGTTATTGAAAACGCATATCCATGGGATATAGAACTGGTTTTTGAAGCTATAGCTAAAAAGTTTGCAAAAACTCTGTGTAGTGATGAAAATTAATAGAAAAATAAAATAACGCATATTCTGACCGTATGTGTTATTTTCATAAATATACATAGTTATAAAAAATAGGAGAATAATGAAATGCAAAAAAGAAATATAGGGTTAGATATATTAAGAATAATATCAATGATGATGATAATAACATTACATATGCTAGGAAAAGGAAAATTTTTGGCATATGATAAAAATACAAATTTATGGCAATTAGCATATATACTAGAAACGTTTTGTATTGTTGCAGTTAATTGTTATGTATTAATTACTGGATATTTTTCTGTAGATTCTACTTTTAAATGGAAAAAAGTATTTAGAATATGGGGATTAGTACTTTTTTATTCTATTTTTATATATGCAATTTTAATAATTACAGGTATAAGGCAATTTAATATTGAAGAATGTATTAGAGCATTTTTCCCAATTTTGACAAAAGAATATTGGTTTGTAAACAGCTATTTAATGTTATATATTTTATCACCGTTTTTAAATAAATTAATAAAAAGTTTAGAAAAGAAAGAATTTCAAAGATTATTAATAGTTTTATTAGTTGTTTTTTGCGTACTAACAAGTATTTTGCCATCAAAATATACTTTAGATGATACTAAAGGATATGGAATATTATGGTTTATTGTATTATATTTTGTATCAGCATATATAAGATTGCATGTAAATGTTAAACATAACAATAATATTAATTTATGGGCATATGTAGGAATTACGGTAATATCTATAATAGTAGCAATTAGTTTAAGATATATGAGTATAAAAATAGGAATAAAGGATTACAGTAGCAGACTATATAATTATAATTTTATTTTTGTGTTTATATCTTCTGTATTTCTATTTCTTTACTTTTTAAAATTAAAAGTAAAATCAAAACAAATAGAAAAGGTAGTAAATGTAATTGTACCATTAACATTTTCAGTGTATTTAATACATGAACAACATTCATTAAGTAAAGTGTTATATTTTAACATACTTCATTTAGATAATTACTATAATAATTTATTCCAAATATTTATTATAATATTTTACGTAATTTTAATATTTGGTTTATGTTGTATAATAGACTATATTAGAACATTCTGTATAAAAAAAGGGAAAAAACTCTTCTTCGCAAAGTGAAGAAGAGTTTAATGTTATCTTAAAATTCTAAACCAATCAAAGAAAACATTTTGTAGCATATTATGAAGATTAATCTTTTTAACTTCAGTATTAGATACAATATTTACACTACAAAGAGTTTCACCATTTAATTTATATGAAACTTCTCCTATTTTTTGCCCAACTGCAATAGGAGCAGTAATATTATCAGGAATTGAAATGATTTCTTGAATATCAGTTCCAGTGCCTTTTTGAAGTAAAGTACCTGCATCTGATTCAAATATAGCCTCTACGTTACTTACTACACCTTTAGTAACATTTATGTTTTTTAGTACATCACCTTTTTTGGCAAATTGTTTAAAAGAATAATTACTAAATCCATAATCTAATAATTTTTGAGCCTCACTAAATCTAGTTTTAGTAGTAGGAGCCTTCATAATTACAGCAATTAAAGATAGCCCATCTCTTGTAGCACTTGCAGATAAATTATATAGAGCCAAATCTGTAGAACCTGTTTTTAAACCAGTTGCTCCTGCATAGTTTCTAATAAGTTTATTAGTATTGGTAAGCTCAGATTTTCCGTCTCTTAAAGTATCCATCCAAATAGTAGTATAATTTGTAATAGATGGATGCTTTGTAAGTAGTTCTCTAGACATTAAAGAAATATCATAACTTGAAGTAACATGACCATCAGTATCTAGCCCATGGCAATTCTTAAAAGTTGTATCATTCATACCAAGCTCTTTTGCTTTATTGTTCATTCGCTCTACAAAGGCCTCTTCAGAACCAGCTAAAAATTCTGCCATAGCAACAGTACAATCATTTGCAGAAGCAACGCAAATAGCTTTTAACATCTCATCAACAGAAAGATTTTCAGTAACATCTAGCCAAATTTGAGAACCACCCATATTACTTGCATGTTCACTACATGGAACTTTATCTGTTAAAGAAATTTGACCGCTATCTAAAGCCTCCATAATTAACAAAATACTCATTACTTTAGTAACAGAAGCTGGACGTAAAATTTCATGACTATTATGCTCATATAACACTTTTCCAGTAGATTGCTCAATTAATATTGCAGATGCAGACTCCAACTTTAAATCAACTGGACTTGCTGAAACTGCTGTATTTTGTATAGAATTGGTAGTGTTAGACCAAACATATACAGAATCTAATGTATCTGCGATACTTGCTGTATCTACTATTTTCATTTGGTTTGTAGTATCTATAGTATTTATATTGTCTATTGCAAAACTTAATGGCAATATAGAAAAAGAAGTAAATATAAAGATTATTAAAAAATATGCTATTTTTTTATACATATATGTAGACCTCCTAATTATATATTAAAATATATGTTGCTAAAGTGTAATAAAGAACTAAACTAATAGGGACGGGGTTAAATAGTTTAGTGAATTGATTATTCTATTGCAAAACATTAATATATTATTTATTTAGGAACTCCCAGCTGCATAATAGCTTGTTTAAAAAAATTATTTATGTAAAACAAGTTTTACAAAATAAATTTTTTTACAATCTATAATTTGCTGGTCCCCACAAAATGTTCCTAAATAAATAATATATTAATGTTTTGCTTTTATAGTTGAAACTATTTTCACTAAACTATTTAACCCCGTCCCTATTAGTTTAGGTAGAGTATTTTAGCAATATATGGAGTTATTTCATTAATATTATACCAGCCAGAAGCTTTAGAAGTGTCATCTAAACCATTAGGGTTAGAAACATATACCATATTATAATCGTCACATGCAAGCAATACCATGAAGTGTGAAGCAGTGGTCCATCGGTTATCACAAGGCTTGTCCCATACACAAACTAAAATAGGTGTATCATTTTTTAAATGTTCAATAATATAATCATTAGACATATGTTCAGAATCGTAATAAAAATTAGAATTAGGTATTCCAAAAGTGTTTGATAGTTCAGAAGGAATATTGTCTCCAGAAAGTACAGGATAATATTTTACTCTTAAATCTTCAGGGGTATAATCCATATTATAACCACTAAGTATTATGGACATTGAGGTTATTCCACAACCTTCATAAGACATAACACTATCCCAATATGCATTATTACTCCATGAAGAGTTTCCATTTTGTTTAAATTCTTTATATGTTTTTCCGGTATAAGTGGTAAATGTTGTAGAATAACCATCTTTGTCAGTTACAGTTTGCCTTCCAATACCAGAATAGTTTTCATTTTCGTATTTTGCAGTTATATTAATAGATAATTGGGTAGAATTACTAGGTTTATTATTAAAAAATAGAAATATAATAATTCCTACTATAAATAAAGTGGCTAGTAGTCTTTTAAAGTTTATTCGAAATTTACGTTTTCTCTTCATATAAAACTCATTCCTTTCTTTTTAAAGATTTTATAAAATGATTAATGTAGCAAAATATGAGCTTGTAATAAGATTATATATAAGGCGAAAGAAAACTGTTTTAAGAAAACATTAAAAAAATCTTAACATTTTCTTACAAATTTAGAACTTACTTTTTTAATAAGTAAATATATGTTATAATTAGTAAAAACCTTGAAAAAAGGAATGAGAGCGATGAATATTTTAGTATTAGATGATGAAAAAGAAATAGCAGATTTAGTGGAATTATATTTGAAAAATGAAAATTATAATGTTTACAAATTTTATGAATCAAAAGATGCAATAAATTGCATAGATACAGAAAAATTAGACTTGGCTATATTAGATGTAATGATAAAAGAAAAAAATGGATTTGAAATTTGCCAATATATTAGAGATAAAAATTTGAAGTTTCCTGTTATAATGCTTACTGCCAAAATAGAAGATAAAGATAAAATAACAGGGCTTACACTTGGAGCAGATGACTATATAACGAAGCCATTTAATCCACTTGAGTTAATTGCAAGAGTAAAATCAGCATTAAGAAGATACACAAAATATAATGATAAAGATGAAGAGAAAAAGATATATATTGATGGATTAGAAATAGATAAAACAAAGCATAAATGTATTCTTTATGATGAAGAGGTAGAGCTCACCCCTTTAGAATTTGACATTTTATTATATTTAGCAAACAAAAGAGGAAATGTTGTGAGTTCAGAAGAATTATTTGAAAATGTATGGAAGGAAAAGTATTTAGATAATAACAATACGGTAATGGTACATATACGAAGAATAAGAGAAAAACTAAAAGAAGATACGAAAAAACCAAAATTTATAAAGACGGTTTGGGGAGTAGGCTATAAAATAGATTAAGGGGAGAAAAGTAGTTGAATAGTAAAGAATTTACAAAATTAAAAAATAGTATTGCTATAAAAAGTACAATAAAAATAATAATATACTCCGTTATTGCTATGCTAATATTTTTACTTATAGTTGATGTAATTTTTCAAGATGAAATAGCTTCGATGGTGTACAAGATGAGTGCACAATTATATTATTTCTTTGTAGGAAATAAAGGGTTAGTGTTTATTTTAACATATTTATTGATATTTGCAATAACTACATTTATTGTAATACAAAATATGAATAATTATATGGTAAAAATAATGGAATCTGTAGATAGTATTTTGAAAAATCCTGAAAAAGAAATAAGTCTTCCAAGCGATTTAGCTATTTTAGAAAATAAGCTTAATACTATAAGAATTGATTTAATAAGAAATAAAAACATTGCAAACGAAGCAATACAAAAAAAAGATGACTTAATAATGTATATGGCACACGATTTAAAAACACCTCTTACCTCAATAATAGGATATTTAACATTACTTACTCAAGAAAAAGAAATTTCACAAAATTTAAAGGAAAAATATATGAATATAGCATTAGATAAATCTTTAAGAGTAGAGGAACTTATAAATGAATTTTTTGAAATAACAAGATATAATTTGCAAGATATGCCAATAAATAAAAAGAAAATAGATTTATCATTTTTAATAGATCAATTAGTAGATGAATGTTATCCAATGCTACAAGAAAAAAATCTAAAATGTGTGGTAAATAAGAGTGCACATATTTACTTTTTAGGTGATGGAGATAAACTGGCAAGAGCATTTGAAAATCTTTTAAAAAATGCTATTAACTATAGTTATGAAAATACAGAAATATTAATCAACATGGAAGAAAAAGATAATGATATAAAAATTAGTTTTAAAAACAAGGGAGATAAAATACCTAAATATAAGTTAGATAAAATATTTGATAAATTCTATAGAGTAGATGAATCAAGAAGTACGAAAACAGGAGGAACAGGTTTAGGACTTGCTATAACTAAAGAAATAATAGAACTACATAGTGGAACAATAGTAGCTAAAAATGATGATGATTTTATAGAATTTTGCATTGAATTACACAAATAAAAAGCAGGAGCATTTCTTGCTTTTTTTAATGAGATATGGTATGTTTTTATTATTAAGAAAGGAATGGTAATTAATATGAATAGAGAAGATGCAATTAGTTTATTAAAAAAGTATAATAAAGAGGAGTTTCACTTATTACATGCATTAACAGTAGAAGGAGTAATGAAATATTTTGCAAGAGAATTAGGGGAAGACGAAGAATATTGGGGAATAGTAGGACTTTTGCATGATGTAGATTTTGAACAATATCCAGAAGAACATTGCAAGAAGGCACCGGAACTATTAAAAGAAATAAATGCTCCAGACGAAATGATTTATAGTATTTGCTCACATGGATATGGCATATGTTCAGATTTAGAGCCAAAACATCAGATGGAGAAAATTCTATTTGCAACAGATGAATTAACAGGTTTAATATGGGCTGCTGCAAAAATGAGACCATCAAAAAGTACAAAGGATATGGAAGTTTCTAGTTTGAAAAAGAAATTTAAAGATAAAAAATTTGCAGCAGGCTGTTCAAGAGATGTTATAAAACAAGGAGCAGAAATGTTAGGCTGGGATTTAGATAAACTTTTTGAAGAAACTATTTTAGCTATGAGAGATTGTGAAGATGATGTGAAAGAAAAATTAGAAATGATAAAATAAAATCTTGACATCACAAAACGAATGTTCTATACTATATATGCAGTGAAAAGGATGTGATAATATGGAAAAAGAAAATAGTATCGCACCAATAAACGAAAAATTAGATATAGAAAATAATGTAGTAAATTATGAAACAGAAAATATCAAAAATTTAATTTATAACATAAGAGGAAAACAAGTAATGTTAGATAGTGATGTGGCAATGTTGTATCATTATGATACAAAAAGAATAAATGAAACTGTAAAAAGGAATATTGAGAGATTTCCAGAAGAATTTTGTTTTCAATTATCCAATAAAGAGTATGACGTTTTGAAGTCGCAAATTGCGACTTCAAAAATCCGTGGTGGAAAACAAAAAATTCCATATGTTTTCACAGAAAAAGGAATTTTAATGCTTTCAGGAATATTAAAAAATAAAATAGCAATAGAAGTAAGTATAAAAATTGTAGAAGCTTTTGTTGAAATGAGAAAATTCATATCATCAAATGGACAAGTATTTGAAAGATTAACAAATGTTGAATATAAATTACTAGAACAAGATAAAAAATTTGACATTATTTTTGACGAATTACAAAAAGATAAACAAGAAGAATTTAAACAAAAAATATTTTTTGATGGACAAATTTATGATGCATATAGTTTAATTGTAGACATTATAAAAACTGCACAAAATAAAATTTTAATAATAGATAATTACATAGACGATAGTATTTTAAAAATGTTAGTAAAGAAGAATAAAGATGTAGAAGTAGTAATTTTAACATCACAAAATAGTAACATAAGAAAAATAGACATTCAAAAATTTAACACGCAATATCCTACTTTAAAATTAGCCTATACCAATAAATTTCACGATAGATTTATGATAATTGATAATAAAGAGTTATATCATATTGGGGCATCACTGAAAGATGTAGGCAAGAAATGTTTTGCAATTTCTAAAATACAAGATGAGGAATATATAGAGAAAATAAACAATAAGTAAAAAGAATGTAATAATATGAAAAAATGAGTTACATGAAATGTGGTTCCAATTTGGAACTACATTTTAAAAATATAGAACAGAAAGGGCTTGTACAGAACAAACAGTTTCTATTATCCAAACAGGAAACTTGAGGTTGCAATTTGCAACCTCAAGTATGAAGAAAGAGATATTTACCATATGTATTTATAGAACAATGGGTTCACTAAAAAATTGACCTTAAGTTTATATAGATGAATTCAATCTTTTAAGGTGCCAAATTGTCACCTTAAAGAATAATAAAAGAGAGTAACATAAAAAGCATTTACCATCTTTAAAGTTGCAATTTGTGACCTTAAACAAAAAATATAAAATTTTGATGTGGTCACAAATTGTGACCACATCAAAATTAGAAGATTATATCTCAATTTTAGGTTGATACCTCTCAAGCCACATATTAACTTGGCAAAGGTAAGCCATAAGTTGTGGACCTGTCATAAGTTGGCCGGAACCATGGTCTAGTAAAAGCTGTGCCATCAGTTTCTATAATTTGCAAAATGTAATCTCTATTAAGTAAATTATTAATAGGGGCGTTTTTATTTTGCATAATTTCAGTAAGCATTTGCTTAACAGTTGCCAAATAAGTAGGATTCCAAGTTTTAGGATAAGGGCTCTTTTTTCTATCTACAATTTCTGAAGGAAGAGCGTTCCTCATCACATAACGAAGAAGACCTTTTTCCCTGCCATTTAAGGCTTTCATTTCCCATGGAATATTCCATACATATTCAGCGAGCCTATAATCGCAGAAAGGAACTCTTAATTCAAAGCCGTTATACATAGCCATTCTATCACTTCGGTCAAGGAGTGTTTGCATAAACCAGTTTAGAGTCAAATGCGAAATTTTTCTTTTTTCAGCAGTTTCTTCACTATCAGTTTTCAAAATTTCTACATCATCTAAACTTTCATTATATCGATAATCTATATAAGATTTTAAATCAATTTTCTTGCTAATTTCTGGATTTAATAAATTTTGTCTTTCTGAAATAGCAATAGACCATGGGAAGGTTCCTGAATTCAAAGCATCTTCTCTAAAAAACCATGGATAGCCACCAAATATTTCATCAGCACATTCGCCAGTTAATGAAACCGTTGCATATTGTTTTACATTTTTGCAGAATAATAATAAAGAAGAATCTACATCTGCCATACCTGGAAAATCACGAGCAATCATCGCATCTTCTAAAGCTTTAGCAAGTTCTGGTGTATCTAAAACAATGCTTTTATGGTTTGTATGCAGTTTATTAATCATTAAATTTATATAATAATTATCTGAATTTGGCTGAAAATCTGTTTTTTTAAAGTTTTTATCATTATCAACATAGTCTACAGAAAAAGTATTTAAAGGAGGTAAACCATGCTCCTTACAATAATTTGAGGCGTATAAAGTTATAATGCTTGAGTCTAAACCGCCAGATAAAAATGTGCAAAGTGGAACATCTGAAACAAGTTGCCTTTTAATAGAATCTTCTAATAAAAATTGAACAGTTTCACAAGTTTTTCCTAAACTATCTTGATGAGGTCTACTTACCAATTTCCAATACCTTTCAGTATGAAGTCCAGAAGAATTATATATTCCAAAATGAGCTGGTTTTAATTCAAAAATATCTTTAAATAAACCATTTCCAGGGGTATGACAAGGTCCTATTCCAAATAGTTCACCAAGTCCTTCTGAATCAATTTTTGCTTCTACATGAGGAAAACTCAAAATAGATTTTATTTCAGAAGCAATTATAAAAAAATCATCTTGTTGATGATAATATAAAGGCTTAATGCCAAAATGATCCCTTGCAATAAATAATTCTTGATTATTTTCGTCCCATATTGCAAAAGCAAAAATGCCATTTAATTTATGAACTACATCATATTTCCAATGTATGTAGGATTTTAACAATACTTCTGTATCAGAATGACCATTAAAAGTAAAACCGGCGCTTGCAAGTTCTTTTCTTAATTCATCAGTATTATATAATTGACCATTGTATATAATTGTATATTTGTTGCCGTAATAGCTAAAGCTCATAGGTTGTTTTCCTCCATTTGGGTCAACAACAATAAGTCTGCTGTGTGCTAAACAAGCGTGATTAGTAATATAAGTTCCATTTTCATCAGGTCCTCTTTGCTTTAGGCAATTATTCATATTCGTTAAAATATTTTTATAATTTTCATTTGAAATTTCTTGTTTTAAATTAACAAAACCAACAATACCACACATAATAAACTCCTTTTCTATAATATATGATAGTATATGCAAAATACCCAAAAAGGTTGCATAAATTTGTACAAATGAAAAAAATATAGGTAGAGCAAGTTTGCTCCACCTACATAAACATCATAAAGAATTAAAAATTAAATTTTCTCGGATAATAAATAATATCTCCGTTATAGCTGTATTCCAAGCATAAAATTTCGCCATCAAGATAAATAAAGCATACGGATTCAACACCGGGACCTAATCTTAAAAATGGGGTCCCATTAACAAATGAATATTTGATTTCTGGATGTTCATTTAAAAAAACTTCAAAATTTCCTTCATCGATTCTAATAGCTTTTTCAATAACTCTACCCACTGGGACCACCTCGCTTTACATGTTTTTATAATAAGTTATGTTTGAATTTATATCACTAATATGAAAAAAAATCAATAATTGTAATAAAAATTTAATAAGACATCAAGAAAAAGGTTAAAAATAGCTTTTTAAAGTATTTCAAGTGAAATGAAATTCTTTCGCTTTAACTATTGACAACTTCAAGAAATCTAGGTATAATATTATAGTAACTTTAAAATATGTAAATTATGTAAAATATATACAAGTAGCTAATTACGAGGGGGGAATAAAAATGGCACAACCAAAAAGAAGATGGTCAAAAGCAAGAACAGCTTTAAAAAGATCAACATGGAAATTAGAAAATAAAAACTTAGTAGCATGTCCACATTGTCATGAAATGATGATGCAACACAGAGTATGCCCAAACTGTGGTTATTACAATGGAAAAGAAGTAGTTTCTAAAAAAGAAGATTAATAAAAAGAGGTAACAGCATGAAAGCTGTTATTTTTTTGCTTGTTAAATAATTGTGTAATAAAATTTATTGTATAAAATAAATTTTAATGGTACAATGTTTTACATATAAGGAGACTAACTATGAAAAATTGGGTACAAAAGTTAAGAGATAGTAATTGGACATATATTGTAATTATTTTAATTGTAGGCTTAATTATTGGATTACCATTATTACAAACTAATATTAGAAATACTCATGATGGTTTTATTCATTTTTTAAGATTAATAGGCACTGACGATGCACTTAAAATGGCACAAATTCCACCAATAATATCATCTGAATATTGTAATGGAATGGGGTATGCAATAAACTTATTTTATCCTGCACTTACTTGCTACTTGCCATTAATAATAAAAATATTTACACCAACATATACGCTAGCGTTAAAAATATTTGGAATAATATGTATTATTTTATCTGGATTTACAATGTATAAATTTGTAAATGAAGTAACTAAAAAGAAAGTAGTTGCCTTATTTGCAGCAATATTATATATAGTAGCACCATATAAGCTTGCAAACGTATATATAAGGTATGCAATAGGCGAATTTATGGCAGCAGTATTTATTCCGCTAGTATTTTTAGGACTGTATAATTTGTTTAATAGTGATGGAAAAAAACATTACTATATAACTATTGGTGCTGCAGGCTTAATATTGTCACATACAGTATCAACATTATATGTAGCAATATTTTGCGCTATATACGTGTTATTTTTTATAAAGAAATTAAAAGAAAAAGAAATTTTAAAAAAGTGTGCAATAAATATAGTTTTTATAATACTTATATCTGCAATGTTTGTATTTCTAATGTTAGAGGCTTCAAGTAAGGCAAAATATGGCATTATGGATAATGATATTATGAGAACTACTAATGAATTTACATCTAAAAATACATTACAGTTTTCTCAATTTATAAAAGACATTGAGGAAGAAGACGGAACTACTTTTGTTATAGGAATACCAATGCTTTTATTAACAATAGTAAGTATTTATGGTGTATATAAAGTAGATAAAAAGTATAAAGATACATATATAATATTTTTTATATTTTCAATGATTTCTATAATAATGTGTACGAGATTTTTCCCATGGAAATATGTACCTAGCATACTTTGCAAATTGCAATATCCATGGAGAATGTTGGGATTTTTCATATTTTTTGCATCACTTTTAAGTGCAATAAATTTGCAATGGATAATAGAAAAGGTTTGCAAAAAGGGAAATGTGCAGATGGGAGTTTCAGTAATTGCAATTATAGTAATTACAGTATTTGGACTTCAAACTATAAATGGTTTTATACAAAGAGATATACAAAAGTCTGAACAAAAATATACATTGCAGGGCTACCCTAGAGAAGTAAGTGTAGATGAAGAGTATGAAAAAAGTATTATGAATAATAAAAAAATAAGTCATATGCAAATAAATAGAGAATATCTTCCAGTAAAAGCACTTTTATTGCAAGACACATATATGAAAGAAAGAGAGGATAAAATTTATATTTTATCTGGAAGTGCAAACATAAATAATGAACAGAAAGAGGAATATAAATTGACAGCACAGTTAGAAAATATAGAAGAAAACACAGTTTTAGAACTGCCATATATATACTACCCAGGGTATAAAATAACTATTGAAAATGGAAATATAATGGAATTGAAAGCTGAAGAATCTGAAAATGGATATTTGCAAACTAAATTAGAAGGTATAGAAAGTGGAAATATTAAAGTCGAGTATGTAGGAACATTAATAACAAAAATTTCTTATATAATATCAATTCTTTCAATTATGGCATTTATACTATATGTAGTGATAGAGAAAATTAAAAGCAAGAAATATTTTTAAAGTAATAAAATTGACTTATAATGTTGATTGTTATAAAATAGTATAGAATTTAAAAAATAACATAGAGTTAGAAAGGAAAAATAAAATGGCAAAACCAACAGTAGCAATAATAGGAAGACCAAATGTAGGAAAATCAACATTTTTTAATTATATAGTTGGAAAAAGAATATCAATAGTTCAAGATGAACCTGGTGTTACAAGAGATAGAATCTATGCGGAAGCTACATGGAGAGGTAAAACGTTCAATTTGATAGATACTGGTGGTATTGAACCAGAATCAGAAGATGTTATATTATCTCAAATGAGGGAGCAAGCTAATATTGCAATAGATATTGCAGATGTAATTATATTTTTAACCGACATAAAACAAGGTGTAACTGAAGCGGATAAAGATATAGCACTAATGCTTAAAAAGTCTAAAAAACCGGTCTTATTAGTATGTAACAAAGCTGATAATTTTGGCAAAACACCAGATGATATATACGAATTTTATAATTTAGGATTAGGTGATCCATATCCTGTATCTGCAGTAAATGCTTTAGGAATAGGAGATATATTAGATGCTATATATGAAAATTTACCAGATTCTGAAGAAGAAGACGAGGAGACAATTATAAAGGTAGCAATAATAGGTAAGCCAAATGTAGGAAAATCGTCTTTAGTAAATAAAATACTTGGAGAAAATAGAGTAATTGTAAGTGACATAGCAGGAACTACTAGAGATGCAATAGATTCTGAATTTGAAAATGAATTTGGTAAATATGTATTTATTGATACAGCAGGAATTAGAAGAAAGAGCAAAGTAGAAGAAAAAGTAGAAAAGTATAGTGTAATGAGAAGTGTTTTAGCAGTAGAAAGAGCAGATGTGTGTTTATTAATGATAGATGCTAATGAAGGAGTCACAGAGCAAGATACTAAAATTGCAGGAGAAGCGCATGAGGCAGGCAAGGGCATAATAATAGTAATAAACAAATGGGATGAATATGAAAAAGATACAAACACTATAGAACAATACAAAAAAGACGTATACAATAAATTATCATATATTTCATATGCACCAATAATATTTATATCTGCAAAAACAGGTCAAAGGGTGCAGAAATTATTTGAAATGATAAATATGGTAGCAAATCAAAATGCTATGAGGGTAAAAACAGCAGTATTAAATGAAGTACTAAATGAGGCAATTTCAATAGTACAGCCACCAACAGATAAAGGAAAAAGGCTAAAAATATTTTACATGACACAAGCGTCTACAAAACCACCAACATTTGTTGTATTTGTAAATGACAAAAAATTATTTCATTTTTCATACGAGAGGTATTTAGTAAATCAAATTAGAAAAGAGTTTGGATTAACTGGAACACCAGTTAGAATGATTGTTAGAGAAAAATAAGGAGGAATACATATGATAGTAGCATATATAGTAATAGCAATTATAGCTTATTTAATAGGAAGTATAAGCTTTTCAGTAATTATTAGTAAAAAAATGGCAGGGTTTGATGTAAGAGAAAAAGGAAGTGGAAATGCAGGTAGTACAAACGTATTAAGAACAGTTGGAAAAAAAGCCGCTGCAATAACACTTTTATGTGATGTTTTAAAAGGAGTAGTTGCAATTTTAATTGCATACGTTGTAGGTTTGCTTGTACCAGATATAAATAAATCTTTATTAATACAGTTAGCAGGAATTGCAGTTATATTAGGACATACATTTCCTATATTCTTTAATTTTAAAGGAGGAAAGGGAGTTGCAACATCTTTAGGTGTTTTATTAATAACAAACTGGAATATAGGTCTTATTTGTTTGGTATTTGCTTTAGTATTAATGATTCTTACAAGAATGGTATCATTAGGTTCTATAGCAGCTGCTATACTATTTCCAGTATTGGTTATATTTATGCCAGCAGTAGAAGGAAGTGCATATTTAGTACCAGAAGGAAGTTATATTATATATGCAATAATATTAGCTATACTTGTAGTATATAACCATAGAGCTAATGTAAAAAGACTTTTAACAGGAACAGAAAATAGGTTAGATTTTAAAAAAATAAGTAAATAAATTAGACTTTAAGAATACAGGCAACAGAGCATAATGGTAATTCGATTAATGAGAATTCTGTGAGTATATTTAAATATGAATTTGGAAGGAGAAAATTACATTGAGAAAAATTGCAATAATAGGAAGTGGAAGTTGGGGAACAGCATTGGCAATACATTTAGCAAAATTAGGTAACGAAGTAAAAGTATGGTCTTTTTTACAAGAAGAAGCGGATTTAATAAATAATGAAAAAAAATGCAAATTTTTGCCTGAAATTACAATACCAGAGGGAATATATTGTACTACTTCATATCAAGAGGCAATAGAAGGCAGTGAATATATTTTACATGTAACGCCATCAAAGCATACTAGAAGTACTGTAAAAGAATACAAAAAATATGTAACAAATCAAACAATAGTAATATGTACAAAAGGTTTTGAATCAGAAACTTTATATACATTAGATGAAGTTTTTAAAGAAGAAATGCCAAATACAAATTTAGCAGTTCTTTCAGGTCCAAGCCATGCAGAAGAAGTTTCAAAAGGAATGCCTACACTAATGGTTATTTCTTCTGAAAATATGAAAGTTGCGCAAGATTTACAAGATATATTCATGAATGAAAATTTAAGAGTATATTTGTCAGAAGATATGAAAGGAATAGAGCTTGGAGGAGCTTTAAAGAATATAATTGCATTTTGTGCAGGTGTTGCAGCAGGAATAGGTTTAGGAGATAACAGCTTTGCAGCATTAATAACAAGAGGTCTTACAGAAATTTCAAGATTGGGAGTATTCCTTGGTGGAAAAAAAGAAACATTTTATGGTTTGACAGGTCTAGGAGATTTAATAGTTACATGTTTAAGCGAACATAGTAGAAATAGAAGAGCTGGAAAAATGATGGGTCAAGGCAAAAGCTTAGAAGAAACCAGAAAAGAAATAGGTATGGTAATAGAAGGAGTAGATAATATTGAAGTTGCTTATAAACTTGCACAAAAATATGAAGTAGAAGTACCTATTATAGATGCAGTATACAATATGTTACATAATGGACTTAAACCAGATGTAGCAGTAAATATGCTTATGACAAGAGAAAAGAAATCTGAAATTGAATAAATGAGAGTTATATGTTAATTGAATAAATGAAATTTATATGCTAGTTGAACAAATGAGAGATATATGTTAATTGAATAAATGAGAGTTATACGTTAATTGAATAAATGAAATTTACATATTTGCATAAAGTTAGAAAGGAATGTGAATTTTTGTGAGATTAGTTGTACAAAGAGTAAAAAATGCAAAGGTTACAGTAGATAATGAAATAACTGGTCAAATTGAACAAGGTTACCTTGTTCTTTTAGGTGTAGCGCCAACAGATACAAAGGAGACCGCAGACTATTTAGTTCAAAAACTAATAAAATTAAGAATTTTTACAGATGAAAATGATAAAATGAATTTATCATTAAAAGATATTAATGGGGAATTATTAGTAGTTTCTCAATTTACTTTATATGCAGATTGCACAGGAGGAAATAGACCAAGCTTTATAAATGCAGCAAAACCAGATTTAGCAAATGAATTATATGAATATTTTATGGAGCAATGTAGAAAAGAAGGAATAAAAACACAGCATGGTACTTTTGGTGCCCACATGGAAGTAGAACTTCTAAATAATGGACCAGTTACTATCATTTTAGAAAAATAAACTATATTAATGTTAAAACTAATATGGAAACCTTTCATATAAGTATCGAATGATTTCATCAGCATTTTGGTCTGTAACATTAATATAAACGTCCGAATCAATAGATATCCACATATTGATTTTGAATTTATCATTATTATCTATGAAAGTACCTATTATATCAGTCATTTCGATAGGGTTATCATAGTTATTTTGCCATTCTAAATCATCAGCCGTTATAGAATAATGGCTGTTTTTTGTTTTTGATTCTGAATGAATATTTTTATCAGAATTGTAGAAACTATTTAAAAATTTAAAAATTTCATTTTTTTCATTACTATATAATTTTACTGTAGTATACATAAAAATCTCCTTTTAATTATATTATGAAAATTTTTTTTATATCTATACAAGGAATAAAATTGAAATTTTATACGATAATAATTAAAAGAGGTGGAATATGAAAAATAAATTTTTAACATATATATTTGTAATTATATTGTGCTTAAGTCTTACTTTTTTGTTAACTGGTTGTGGCGAAACGAATAAAACAAAGGAAAAAGTAGGGCAAGAAGTAAAGTTAGTAGAAAATAAATTGGTGGCAATGATTAATGGCTTAAATAATATTAAACTTACAAACTATGTTTTAGCACAGGAAGATATGTCAAGTGAAAGTTCGAGTCAAAATGGTCAAAATCAAAAATCAGGTTCAGAAAGTGGAGAATCAGATAGTAGTGGTTCAGAAGGAGGAGAATCCTCTGAAGGTGGAGGTTCTTCAGAAGGTGGAAGTTCTTCGGAAGGTGGTAAAGAAGCATCTTCAGGAGGAGATTCTGGCAAAAGTGGAGGATCTTCTGGCGGAAATTCATCAGATAGTTCAGACTCTAAATCATCTATGATTCAATATGAAATGAAAGAACAAGGAATTTTGGAAAATAATCAAGAGGTAGATTGGAAAGCTACAAAAAATGAAGTAGAAAATCTGTATTCTGTATGGTCAAATATAATAGTAGATTTACATTCTGTAAATGTAAGTAATGAAGATATTTTAAGCTTTAGTAATCAATTAGATGATTTAATTGTAGATGTTCAAAATGAAGATAAAGTAAATACATCTGCTATGCTTGCAAATTTGTATTCATATATACCAAAGTATGCAGAGCATTATACTGATGATTCAAATAATATAAATTTATTATATGCTAAATCTAATGTAATAGCCTCTTATGCTTTAATAGAGCAAAATGACTGGAATGGAGCAAAACAGCGAATTACGACAGCTCAAGAATATGTTACAAATATGATAAATAATGCAAATGAAAAAAGTGTTCAAAATCAGAAGAAAATGAGTAAAGTTTATGTATCATTAGGAGAGTTTAATAATTGCATTGATAAACAGGATAAATCATTATATTATATAAAATACAAGAGTTTGATGGAAAATGTCGAAAACGTTGAATAGATTACGTCGCTTTAAAGAAGATAGAATTATTAAATACATGAGAATAGTGCAGTATCTTGACTTTTTATGATATACGTATTAAAATAATATTATGAGTAAATTGAATAGTCGCGTATAGCAATACCGAAAGGTTGCGTACGAGGAAAGTCCGGGCTCCACAGAGCAATGATGCTGGATAACGTCCAGTGAGGGAGACCTCAAGGAAAGTGCAACAGAAAATTACCGCCTAAATATTTAGGTAAGGGTGAAAAGGCGAGGTAAGAGCTCACCAGTTCTATGGTGACATAGAATGTTGTGTAAACCCCATCTGGAGCAACACCGTAAAAGAAGGCTAAGACTGCTCGTCATCTTCTAACTCGGTGGCTGTAAGTTCTATAGTAATATAGAAAGTAGATAAATGACTATTCACGACAGAACCCGGCTTACAGATTTACTTATATATGAAAGAACTCGGTATAAAGCCGAGTTCTTTACAATTTTATAAAATATTTTAAATCATTTGGAAATGGAGCAGTGTAGCTTACAATATTTTTCGTAAGTGGATGTTCAAAAGAAACTTTATAACTATGTAAAGCTTGTCTATTTATAAAAGTTGTATTTCCTCCATATAAGTCATCACCTAAAAGAGGATGCTTTATATATGACATATGAACACGGATTTGATGAGTTCTTCCTGTTTCTAAGGTACATTTTACAATGGAAATAGGAAAATTATTTATCGTAAGTTCTTGTAATACTTCATAATGGGTAATAGAAGGGCTTCCATTACTATCTATACATCTTTCGATAATGCTATTTTCTTTTCTTGCTATTGGAAAATTAATAGTTCCGCTTCTTATTTTCAAAATAACCTTCTACAATAGCAATATATTCCTTAGAAAATTTTTTTGAATTCATCTGTTTTATAAGCATTTCTTGAATATACTCATTTTTAGCAAAAATAACAATTCCAGAAGTATCTTTATCAATTCTATTAACAGGTCTAATTTTCTTTTGTAATCCAATAGAATCAAAATAATATTTTATACCATTAGAAAGGCTATCCTCAAAATGCAAAATAGATGGATGTACAGCAATTCCAGCAGGTTTATTTATAACAATATAGCTATCATCTTCATACAAAATATCTAAATTCATTTTAATTGGAATTATATTGGAATTATCCTCTCCATAATCCAATTTAACGCAAACACAGTCTCCTATAGTAACTGTAGAATTAACAGAGGTAGGAGAGTTGTTTAAAAATATGTTATTAGTATTTTTTAATTTTATTAACAATCTATGTGAAATATGAAAATATGCTGAAAGCACATCTTTTACAGTTTTATAATTTGTATCAACTTTATAATATAATTCCATAACAATTCCTTTCATAGTATAAGTATATCATAAATTTCTATAAAAATATTAATATGAACTAGCAAAAATAAAATAAATTAAAAAAATCACTTGTGCTTTATAAAAATTCCTTATATAATATGGGTATTAAGTAAATGGAAAGGAATGAGAAAAAGAATGTCTTTTATAGAAGAGATAAAACAAAGGGCAAAGCAGGATATAAAGACTATAGTTTTACCAGAGAGTAATGATGTAAGAGTTTTAGAAGCTGCATCAATGGCATTAAAAGAAGGTTATAGCGATATTATATTAATTGGAAAACAAGAAGAAGTTTTAAAATTGGCAAAAGAAAATAATTTTGATATATCAAAGGCAAAAATAATAAACCCAGAAACATCAGAAAATTTCAATAGATATGCCAATGAATTTTACGAATTAAGAAAAGCTAAAGGAATGACACAAGATAAAGCAAAAGAATTAATGAATGATTATACTTATTTTGGAATGATGATGGTAAAATTAGGTGAAGCAGATGGTTTAGTATCTGGAGCATGTCACTCAACAGCCAATACCTTAAGACCAGCACTTCAAATATTAAAAACAGCACCAGGAACCAAACTTGTATCTGCATTTTTCTTAATGATAGTGCCAGATTGTGAATATGGAGAAAATGGAACATTTATATTTTCAGATTGTGGTTTAAATGAATATCCAGATGCAGATAGTTTATCTGAAATAGCAATATCATCTAGTAAAAGTTTTGAACAATTAGTAGGAAAGCCTTCTAAAGTGGCAATGCTTTCATATTCTACATATGGAAGTGCATCATCACCACTTACGCAAAAGGTTATAGAGGCTACTAAATTATTAAAAGAAAAGGCACCAGATTTAATTGCAGATGGAGAATTGCAATTAGATGCAGCAATAATTCCAGAAGTAGGGGCAAGTAAAGCACCAGGAAGCCCAGTTGCAGGGCATGCAAATACATTAATATTCCCAGATTTAGATGCAGGCAATATAGGTTATAAATTAGTTCAAAGGTTAGGAAAGGCAGAAGCCTATGGACCACTATGCCAGGGAATAGCAAGACCAGTAAATGATTTATCAAGAGGATGCAGTAGTAGCGATGTTGCAGGAGTTATTGCAATTACAGCTGTTCAAGCACAAACTAAATGTTAATATAAAATATATAGGGGGTAAAAAAATGAAAGTATTAGTAATTAATTGTGGAAGTTCTTCAGTAAAATATCAATTAATGGATATGGATAAAGAAGAAGTAATGGCAAAAGGAAATTATGAAAAAATAGGACAAAATGGTTCTTTCTTAACACATAAAGTAGGAGGAGAAAAATATAAATTTGAAAAAGATGCAAAAAATCATGATGAAGCTATTAAATTAGTATTAGAGCAATTAACAGACAAAGATCATGGAGTTATATCTAGTTTAGATGAAATTAATGCAGTAGGACATAGAATAGTACATGGAGGAGAAAAGTTCACAGAATCTGTAGTTATAGATGATGAAGTTATAAAAGGAATAGAAGATGCAATAAAATTTGCACCACTTCATAATCCAGCACATTTACAAGGTATTCGTGCATGTCAAAAAGAGCTTCCAGGAAAGCCAAATGTAGCAGTATTTGACACAGCATTTCATCAAACAATGCCAAAAGAGCACTATTTATACCCAATACCTTATGAGTATTATGAAAAATATGGTGTTAGAAAATATGGTGCACATGGCACTTCTCATAAATATGTAGCACATAGAATAGCAGAACTTTTAGGAAAACCAATAGAAGATTTAAAAATTATAAACTGCCATATAGGTCAAGGTGCAAGTTTATGCGCAATTCAAAATGGAAAATGTACAGATACTTCAATGGGATTAACTCCACTTGGAGGTATTGCTATGGGAAGTAGATCAGGAGATTTAGATCCATCTGTTGTAACATATATTATGGAACAAGAAAACTTAACACCACAAGAAATGAACACAATATTAAATAAAAAATCTGGATTACTTGCATTATCTGGAATTTCTGTTGATAATAGAGATTTAGAGGAAGCAATGGAAAAAGGTGACGAAAGAGCAGCATTTGCTTTAAAAGAATATCATTATATAATTGCTCAATATATAGCAAGGTATGCAGCTGCTATGAATGGTGTTGATGTTATAACATTTACAGCAGGAGTAGGAGAAAGAGGCCCTATTACTAGAGAAGATGTTTGTAGTTATTTAGGATTTATGGGAGTAGAATTAGATAAAGAATTAAATAATGTAAAAGCTGTTGAAAGAGAAATATCAACTCCAAATTCAAAAGTTAAAGTATGGATTGTTCCAACTGACGAAGAATTGATGATTGCTAGAGAAACAGTTGCATTAGCAAAATAAATAAGTTAAATAAGGGACGAAGTATATGCGTCCCTTTTATACGAGTAATAATGCTGAAAAAAATTCTAGTAGAATTATGCATGCTCTATAAAAAGAAAGGAAAATTTATATGAAAATATTAGTATTAAATTGTGGTTCATCTTCTTTAAAATATCAATTAATAGATATGAGTAATGAAAAAGTAATGGCAAAAGGAAATTTTGAGAGAATAGGAGAACAGGAAGCATTTTTAACACATAAAATAAATGGGGAAAAATTTGTTATAAAAAAACCTACATTAAATCATGCAGAGGCTTTAAAAACAGTTATGGATGAACTTCTAAATAAAGAACATCCAACAATTAGTGATTTATCTGAAATTAGTGCAGTAGGACATAGAATAGTAGCAGGAGGAGAAATTTTTAATAAATCTACTTTTATAGATGAAGGAACAATTAAAGGAATAGAAGAATGTAGTAAACTTGCACCACTTCATAATCCACCAGCTATTTTAGGAATAAGAGCTTGCCAGAAGGAGATGCCAAATGTCCCTATGGTAGCTACTTTTGACACAGCATTTCACCAAACAATGCCAAAAGAAAATTATTTGTACCCAATACCTTATGAATACTATGAAAAATATGGCATAAGAAAATATGGAGCACATGGAACATCACACAAATATGTTGCAGAAATTGCAGCAAATATGATTGGAAAAGATATAAAAGATTTAAAAATTGTTACATGCCATTTAGGTCAAGGTGCTAGTATTTGTGCTGTAGATGGAGGAAAATCTGTAGATACTTCAATGGGGTTAACACCTCTTGGTGGAATTCCTATGGTTACAAGGTCTGGAGATTTAGATCCTTCAGTAGTTACATTTATAATGAAGAAGGAAGGCATTTCAGCAGATGAAATGGAAAGCATTTTAAATAAAAAATCAGGACTTTCAGCTATATCAAAATTTGTACCAGATTTTAGAGAAATTGAAAGCGCATCTAAAAATGGCAATGAAGAAGCATTAATTGCAATTAATAAATTTGTTTCATCAGTAGCACAGTATATAGCAAGATATGCAGTTGTTATGGAAGGAATAGACGCAATAGTGTTTACTGGTGGAATTGGAGAAAACCAAATAAATGTAAGAGCAAGTATTTGCAAAAAGTTAAAATTTATGGGTGTAGAATTAGATAAAGAAAAGAATAATATAAAAGGAGAGGAAAGAGAGATTTCTTCTGCAAATTCAAAAGTTAAGTTATTTTTAATTCCTACTAATGAAGAACTTGTTATTGCAAGAGATACAATGGCTATAGTAAACTAATAGGGACGGGGTTAAATAGTTTAGTGGATTATTATTTTAAAGCAAAACATGAATATATTATTTATTTAGTAACTCCCAGCTTCATAATAGCTTGCATGCAAATTTTATTTATGTAAAACTAGTTTTACAAATAAAATTTGTTTGCAAGCTATAATTTGCTGGTCCCCACAAAATGTTACTAAATAAATAATATATTAATGTTTTGCTTTTATAGTTACAATTATTTCCACTAAACTATTTAACCCCGTCCCTATTAGTTTATGTATGGAATTAATAGCTCTTGAGAAGAAGAAAGATTACTTGTTTTCATATTATTTACATTTTTAATATCTTCTATTATTTCCCTTATGCTTTTACTTTTATAATATTCGTTATTTGCTTGTTCACTTTGGGCAATAGACCATAAAGTATCTCCATAAGAAGTATATATAGTTTTCCTTTTAATACTATCTGAATGTGACAAACTACGGTTTGATATAAATAAGCATATAGATAATGCTATAATAAACATAGAAACAATAAATGTTATAAATCTTTTTAAATTTTTAATTCTCATAATAAATCAATCCTTTCGTAATCTATTTAAAATACACATAAGTATATTAAAATTAACAATGTAAATACAAACATATTTTTGTTTGATTGTACACATTATATACGAACATATATTCTTTGTCAATACTTTTTGCAAAAAAATGTTCGTAAATTTTATTTAAGAAATATGTAAGAATTTTGTAAGGAGTAAATTATTGACGATTTTATATAAAAATGTTATAATATAAGTGTTTAGGTAAAAAGAAATTAATTAATAGAATATATTGAAAGGAGGCACATCGGGGGTATATAACCTGATGCGTAATATTATGGATAAATGTAGATTCTCTGTAATAATAAGTGCATATAATGTAGAGCCATATATAGAAAGAGCAATAAATAGTGTACTAAATCAAAATTTTGATAATTATGAATTAATAGTTGTAGAAGATAAATCAACAGATAAATCATTAGAAAAAATTATGCAATATAAAGGAAAAGTAAAAATTATAAAAAACAAGAAAAATATGGGATTAGGCGCAGTTAGAAATATAGGTATCAAAAATGCAGTTGGAGAATACATTGTTCATTTAGATGGAGATGATACTTTATATAATGAATCAACATTAAAAGATATAGATAATTTAATTGGAAGCAATACGCCAGATATTGTTTTTTTAGGATTTCAAGAAATAAGTGGAAGCAACAGATTAAGAATATCTACAAAAGAAGATTCTACAAGAGAAGCAAGATTAATATGTGATACAAATTTTTCAGTTCCTAGTAAATGTTGGAGAAGAGAATTTTTAATAGAAAATGATATAAAATTTATTGAAGATGTATATTATGAAGACATGATTTATTCAATAAAAGCAGTTACGTTGGCTAAAGATACAATGTATGGAGAATTTCCAATATTTAACTATTATAAAAATAGAGCAGGCAGTATAATGACAGTACCTTCAATTCGTAGATGTGTAGATATGTATAAAATGCTTGCATATTTGATGGAAGTATATGGACAAGCACCAAAAGAGTTAAAACCATATGTGCTAAGTTTTATTATAAATGAAACTAAAAGTATACCATTCAAATTAAAAGGAATATTAAATGCAATAGAAAATAAAGAGAATTCTCCAATTTTTGCAAAGAGACAGTATAAATTTACAGATATAAATTCTATAACAGAGGAGGAGTTTTAGTGAAGAAAATAGCATTAGTTGCAGATGTAAAAGATTGGGCTTTTCACATAGCTGCTAAAGTTATACAAGGGGCATTATCAGACAGATATCAAATAGATATATATTGGGCAGATTGTGAAGAGTTTAAAAAGGATTTATTTACAGTATTAGAAGCTTTAAAAGATTATGACATGATACATTTCTTTTGGAGAGGCATACTTAAAGCATTTGAAGAAAAAGAATTTAATGATGTTTTTAGAGCAAAAGTAATTCAAAAATATGGAGATTATGACGAATATGTAAAAAATGCCATAAGAAAAATATCAACAGGAGTATATGATCATTTATATTCAGAAGATATGCAGAAAAATGTAAATCTTATAAAGTATAGTCATAAATATGTAGTAAGTTCTAAAGAATTATTTGATATATATAGTAATTTAGATGGAATACAAAAACCATCTGCTATATTAGGAGATAGTTTTTCTAAAGAAAGATTTTATCCAATGAATATGGAAAGATTTGATTTTAAAAATCTTCCAAATGAGCAATTAGTAATAGGTTGGGTAGGAAATTCTACATGGAATAAAGCACAAAAGGATGAAAATGGAAATTCAATAGATTTTAAAGGATTTCATACTATTTTAAAACCTGTAATAGATGAGTTGCAAGCAGAAGGCTATAATATAGTTTTAAATTGTGCAGATAGAAATGTAAAACAAATTCCAAATGAGCAAATGGGTGAATATTTTTCACAAATACATGTGTATATTTGCGTTTCAAATAAAGAAGGAACACCAAGACCATTAATAGAAGCGATGGGGTGTGGAGTACCTGTTATTACTACAGATGTTGGCGTAGCACAAGAAGCATTAGCAGAAAAACAAAAACAATATATTTTAGGCAAAAGAGTTATAGGCGAGAATGACGAGGAAATAAGGAAGAAATTAAAAGAAAAGATATTATACTTATATAATAATAAAAATGTATTAAAAGAACTATCACAAGAAAATTATGAATCTTCTAAATATTATGAAATACAAAGTATGAAAGAACGATATGCTAATTATTATGAAGATTTTATGAATGATTAATAAGAATTCAAATTGTTGCATTAACTGCAACAATTTTTTTAAAATTTTACAAAATTTACATAAAATATTGAAGAACAGATAAAAATGTGATAAAATACATATGTTAGTACTTTGAAAATTAAATATAATACATGTTTAAACTATAAGGAGGTAAAATGAAAATCTTAAAAGCAAATGAAGTACATGGAAAAATGTTATACACAATAGAAGTATGTGGTAAATGCTTTGAAGATGTACAGATGAAAGCTATTTCAAGGAGTACATTGGGATGTGGCAATTGTAATCATTATAAATATGATTGTGAAGTTAATGATGTAAAGTTCAGAAAACTTGATTGTAATAAATATGCAAACAAGTGGAAAGAACTTTACCAAGCTCTTACATGTTTGGTTGTTGCTTTTATGGTATATGTTTTTTTTGTTTATCTCAATTTGAGCAGAATACGAGCAATAGCAATGCTAATAATTGCATGTACTGTTTTAGATATTGTATGTTGCATTGCTGAAGAATTGTTCTGTTATGTTCGGGAAAAGATGTTTTGCCGAAAGTTAGAAAAAAATGAAGAAGCAGCAAAGGAAGCTGAGGAAAAGGCAAAGCAAATTGAAGAAAACAAAGCCAAAGAGCAGATGGAAAATTGTTTCAAAATGTTATATTATCAGCGCATAGCTAATGCAGAAGTATTAACAAATATGTTAATGAAAATGCTTCAGAAGCATAATTTTGGAGAAAACCACGATAAAATTGCTGTTTGTTACCAAAAGCTTGTAGAAACATTGGAACTGCTTAAAAAGGATAGCATATTTTATGGTAGATTATCACCTATTTTTGAGGTATATTTACCAGAATTCTATAATGTATTAAGGTGTTATACCAAATTTATGCAGGCAAATGCAGTAACCAATGAATGCGAGCAAACATTTGCAAAATGTGTTGATCAGTTTTCTACTTTTTTAAGTAATCAGAGATTAGAAGAAATATTTAAAGATGCATCTTTGGAAGAACAATTCAAAGCATCAGTAGCAACTATTGAAAAAATGCTCAGTAAAGGCGAAGTAGTTTGAAAAAAGATAATCTTTTATTACTGTGTATGCCTGGCAAGTAAACAGAGAAAGGAAGGAAATTCTATATGAGAGCAAAACGGATAGTGTCATGGATTATGACCATTGTTATAGCATGTATATTGTATTTTGGAGAACCATTTGTTTTAAGTTCAAATTCTTCTAAAGGAGATAAAACGCAAATTACGTTATATGCTCCTACATATATGCAAAAAGCTTTTAAAAATGCATTAAAAAATTCTGAAATGCAAGAAAAGTATGAAATAGTAATGGTAAATGACAAAAATGCAGATATTTGTGTAGAATACGGTAAGGAGAATGATGAAGAATATTTTAAATTTGCATTTTCACCATTTGTTGTAGCATATACCCCACAGGAAGATTACATTAAACAACTAGAAAAGTCTGAAGTAGTTATTCCATCACAATATGAAAAGGATTACAGAGAAATTGACTTTTGGAAAATAATTAATGAAGTCAGAAACGATGGATTGTGGGAAAACCTTGGAGTAAGCAAACTTGATAAAATTAAGGTATTCTATCCAGATAGAGAATCTATATATTGGAATGATTTCTTTGATTTTATGCTTGTTACAATCAACAACGGAATTTACCCACAGACTGCGAAAGAATTTGAAATTGCAAACGAAGTTGTTAAGGAGTTTGAAGAAAGTATTTATACTGAAGGGATATCAGATTTTAAAGAACAAATATCAAGAACGGGGGGATTTCCGGAAAATGTATTGTATGTGTTACCAGAACAGGAAGCTTACATTAATACAAATTTTTCTAAACAAATATTTTTCCCTACTATAACAGTATATTTTAATTACTATATAAAAAGAAATGAGCTGACAAATATACTGATATCACATTTTAGTGATAATAAATTCTTTTCAGGAGGTTCATTTTATTATGTATTAGCAAATAAGTGTTATCGAAATAACGGATACTCAGAAATCTCAACAAGTATAGACGGTGCTTATGGTGAAAGAAATGTATACAATTTAGCCAAAATTCCTAAAAATAAGGAGGCTATATTAAGTACAAAGGCGCAAGAGTAAACATGTAATTATATTTACCCTCAACCACAAATGTGGCTGAGGGTTTTCTATTGGTAAAAATTATAACATAAATGTTAAATTATTAATTGCAAATTTTACATAATTTCATAAAATATATAAAGGACAAAAAGGAGGAAAAATTTATGGAATTAAAAGGCAAAAAAGTAGGATTTGTACTAACAGGTTCTTTTTGTACTTTTAAAAAAGTAAAAGAACAATTAAAAAATATAGTAAAAGAAGGTGCAGAAGTGCTACCTATAATGTCCGATAATGCATATAAACTAGATACTAAATTTGGAACTGCAAAAGAACATATTGAAGAAATAGAAAAAATTACAGGTAATAAAATAATTCACACAATACAAGAAGCAGAACCGATAGGACCAAAAAAATTAACAGACATTTTAATTGTTGCACCATGCTCACGGAAACACTATAGGTAAACTTGCAAATGGTATTATAGATAATGCTGCAACAATGGCAGTAAAATCACATTTGAGAAATGGAAATCCAGTAGTAATTGCAGTTTCTACAAATGATGGACTATCTCGGAAGTGCAGAAAATATAGGAAAATTATTAAATAGAAATAACTATTATTTTGTTCCATTCAAACAAGATAATTTTATTACCAAACCACGTTCTATAGTATTTGAAGCGGATTATATTATAAAAACATTGGAATTTGCATTAGAAGGAAAACAAATAAGTCCTATTTTATTAGGAATATAAATTTGTATTTTGTTAGTAATTAACAAACCAGAACACATTAAAAAGGGAACTTACTTGTTAAGTTCCCTTTTGAAGTGTAATTTTGAAAAATTTAAGGGCGAAATTTTGAAGACGACTCTAAAAAACATTGTAATAATTGTAAAAGTATGATAGAATAACACTATCTTACGGAATAGGAAGAAAAGGTGATAAAAGAAAATGGGTTTTTTTGATAAATTAAAAAACGGTTTAAGTAAAACTAAAACTTCATTTGATGAAAAAATAAACAATGTTTTTAGTAATTTTAGAAAAGTAGATGAAGAGTTATTAGAAGAATTGGAAGAAGCTTTAATAATGTCAGATGTAGGCACAGAAACTTCTTTAAAAATAATAGATAATTTAAGAAAAAGAGTAAAAAAAGAAAATATAAAAGAAGAGCAGGAAGTAAAACAAGCATTGAAAGAAGAAATAAAAGAAATATTAGAAAAAACAGATAATACTTTAAAATTAGAGTCAACACCATCAATAATATTAGTAGTAGGAGTAAATGGAGTTGGTAAAACTACTTCGATAGGAAAAATAGCGTCTCGTATAAAAAAAGATGGAAAGAAAGTAGTTATAGCAGCAGCCGATACATTTAGAGCGGCAGCAGTTGAACAATTAGAAATATGGGCAAATAGAGCAGGTTGCGATATGGTAAAAGCAGAGGAAGGCACAGACCCTGCATCTGTAGTGTTTGATGCCATAAAAATTACAAAGGAAAAAAATGCAGATGTATTGATATGTGATACAGCTGGTAGATTGCATAATAAAAAATACTTAATGGATGAATTAATAAAAATTAAAAAAGTAATAGAAAAAGAATTGCCAGATGCATCAAAAGAAATATTAATGGTATTAGATGCAACAACAGGCCAAAATGCAATATCACAGGTGAAGGCTTTTAAAGAAACAGTTGATATAACAGGAATAATTTTAACAAAACTAGATGGAACGGCTAAAGGCGGTTCAATAATAGGAATAGTAGAGCAAAATGAGATACCTGTTAAGTTTATAGGAGTTGGTGAACAAATAGATGATATGGAAATTTTCAATAGTGAGGATTTTGTAAATGCTTTAATAGATTGATAAAAATTAAAGAAAGGATGAAAAAAGATGCTTAAAAAAGAAGTAAAGGATAATCAAAATACCGATACTACTAATGAAAAGAAATCTAAAAATAGTAATAAAGCTGCCCAACATAAAGAGTTAAAAAAAGAAAAAATAGAGCCGAAAAGTAATAGTAAAGAAGAAGCGGTAGTTAAAAGTAATATCAAACAAGAAATGTCAGTTAAAACTAACGTTGAACAAGAAAAAGTATCCAAAAGTAGTAGTGAAAAAGTTGAAGAAGAGAGTGTGAAACCAAAAAACAAGTATAAAAAAAGATTAAAAATAGTACTAGCATTTGCATTTGTTATGGCAATAGTAGCTTATGTATTGTTTAGAGGAACATATTTAGAAACATTAGAAATTGGCGAAGAATACATAAGTGTATTTTGGCAGAATGTGAAATATATGTCTATGACACTAATAATTAACTTCATAGTAATATATATAATAATGTACTATACAAATACATTAATAAAAAAAGGATTAAGCGAATTCTTTAAACAGGAAAACAAACCTATGCCAAAACTATTAAATAAGTCTATAGCATTTATAGTAGCAGTAATAATAAGTGCACTTACATCTTCTTTTATTATGGAAAAAGTAATGCTTTGCTTTAATGCTTCATATTTTGGAGCAGGTACAGGAACAGATCCAATATTTGGTATAGATATAGGTTATTTTATGTTTATAGAGCCATTTGTAAAGTTAGTGCTTTGGTATTTGATTATTGCAGTAATAGGAACA
This sequence comes from uncultured Clostridia bacterium, assembly GCA_947593355.1. Lineage (GTDB taxonomy): Bacteria > Bacillota > Clostridia > TANB77 > CAG-508 > UMGS1663. The sequence goes on from CANQDO010000001.1 coordinate 53,960, forward strand.
ACACTATATACGGTAATATATTATATAATTACATTTAATATGTTCTTTGATGGAGTGGATAGAAAAACATTAAAAAATAGTAAGCTTATAAAGCAAATAATGTCAGCCATTATGATATTAGCAATATTAATAGCAGGTTTGGTAATTCTAAATACGTTTGATGTGGGTACTCAAAAGTTTATGACTTTAACAGATGAAACAAGTTCATATTCTTTATATGGAGCGGGCTTTACAGACGTAACTATAAAATTATGGGCGTATAGATTACTTGCTTTAGTAATTGTAATTTCTGTATATGTTGGGTTAAAATCTTTTAAAGATGGAAAAACCAAAAAGATGATATTATCAATTATGGTAGTTCCAATTTATTTAATATCATTATTTGTTATAGTAGTAGGTTTTGATGCTATATTTGTAAATAATAACAAGTATGATAAAGAAAGAGAATATATACAGAAAAATATTGAATATACCAAAAAAGCATATGGAATTGATATAAATGAAATTAATTTGGAAGTAGCAGAAACAGTTACTTCAGATGATATTAATAAATATAGTGAAGTAACAAGCAATATAACAATAGTAGATGATGAAATGGTGTTAAAGGACTTAAAGAGTAGTCAAACTGCAAAGGGATATTATGCATATAGAAACGCAAAATTGCAAAGATATAAAATAAATGGTAGAAATACTTCTGTATATATTTCACCAAGAGAAATAACTAATGTTACGGGAACATATAACAATAAAACATATGAATATACACATGGCTATGGATTAATTGCAAGTTCAGCAGTATCAACTAATGAAAGTGGAAATGTAGACAATGTGCAGAAAGGTTTTGATAGTACAAAAGATGTAATTGCAATATCAGAGCCTAGAATATATTTTGGATTAGAAACGAACGATACAGTTGTTACTAATACAAGTGATAAAAAAGAGTTTGATTATCCAATACTTACTTCAAATGATGCAAGTAATGAAACAAATGTATATGATGGAAAAGCAGGATTAAGTTTAAACTTTATAGATAGAATGATTCTTTCAATAAAAGAGGGAGATTTAAAACTTGCATTTTCGGGTGATATAACAGATGAAAGTAAGATTTTAACTAATAGAAATATAATATCAAGAGCTAAAGTGTTAATGCCATATTTAATGTATGATGAAAATCCATATATTGTTGTGAGTGATACAGGAAGAATAGTATGGGTATTAGATGCATATACAACATCAAATGCATATCCATATTCACAAAAAACTATCTTAAATTCTACTCAATCATCAAAACAAGAAATAAACTATATTAGAAATTCTGTAAAAGTATTAATTGATGCATATGATGGAACAATTACTTTTTATATTACAGACAAAACAGATCCAATAGTAATGGCATACAAAAATATATATCCAGATTTGTTTAAATATAAAGAAGATGGTATGCCTGAGGATATAACAAGTCATATGACATATCCAGAGTTTTTATATAATATACAAGCAGAAGTGGTAAGTAGATATCATAATATTCAACCAGATGTATTGTATAGAGGAGATGATATATGGGAAATAGCAACTCATAATTCAGGAAAAGTTATTACAAAAACAGGTACAGATATGGATCCGTATTATACAATGGTTAAAACTGTAGATAGTAACGAAGCGGAATTAGGTTTAGTGCTTCCATATACACAACATGAAAGACAAAGTTTAATATCATATTTAGTTGGAACATATGATAATAGTGGTAATGCAAAGCTAACTATATACAAGTATCCTACAGATTCTAATATATTAGGACCAATGCAATTAGACATTCAATTACAACAAGATGAAACAATTGCAGAAGAAATAGAAGCTTTAAATGTTACAGGAACTAAAATTACAAAATATATGATAATAGTTCCATTAGATAATACTTTATTGTATGTAGAACCTATATATCAAGAATATATAAATGATAAACTAAATCAAGAATTACCAACACTTAAAAAGGTAGTTGTTGCATCTGGAAATAAAGTCGCAATAGGCGATAATATAGTAGAAGCATTATCAAAACTTGTTTCTCAATATGCAGTTGATATAGAAGTTGAAAATACAGATACAGTTGAAGGTTTAATTGATGAAGTTATTAGAGCAAATAATAATTTAAATACGTCTAATAATAGTAATGACTGGGAAATGATAGGCAAGGATGTAAAAAGACTTCAAGAGTTAATTAAAAAGTTAGAAGAAGCGGTACAAGAGCAAAAAGAAAAACAAAATGAAATAAATGATATGATGAATATAACTGAAAATGTAATAAACGGAGTAGATTCTAATTTGATAGATTCAAATGTTATTTCTGAATAAAAAATAAAAAAGAATGCACCCTATTAGTGGGTGTATTTTTTTGAGAAAAATTAAGTTAAGTAAGAAAAAGTATAAATTTATATATAAAAAGAAGAAAAAAGAAAATATATTATTAAAAAGTTTAAATACTAAAGTAGATGAATTGAATAAAACATTAGCAAGAAATAAACTTCTAGAAATATCAGAAATATTAGGCAGTAGAAAACGTTTGCTATGGGTAAATTTAATTTCTGGAATATCAAAGGGGATTGGAATTGGAATAGGAGTTACAATAATAACGGCTATTTTAGTTATTATACTTCAAAAGATAGTAAGCCTTAATATTCCTGTTATTGGTGAGTTTGTTTCAGATATTGTTGATATTGTTGAAAGAAAATAAATATTATTAATGTCTAAAAACAATTGCAATTAATGATGAAACGTCAATTGAAATATTAAATGCAAGTATGAAAAAGTAAGTTGCAATTAGCGATGAAATGCCATTTACTACTTGACAAAATTAAAAAATATAAGTATAATAAAATATGTAATAAAAGTAAGGAGATAATCAAATGTTAGCAAAAATTTGGAAAAAATTATTATTAGCAGTATTATTGGTAGCATGTTTATTTAATATAGTAACAAAATTAGTAAGCAAAATGTCATTTGAACAAGAACTTGGTGCTACAGTTGAATATTTAGAAGAAAATAAAAAATAAGTATTGAAAAAAATAGAAAAATATGTTATTATAAAAAACGATATTTTTTAATAAAGAGAGGAAGAGGTGAATACATAATGAAAGCAGATTTACACCCAGAATATAAAGAAGCAACAATAACATGTGCTTGTGGTAATGTAATAAAAACAAATTCAACAAAATCAGATATGAAAGTTGACGTTTGTTCAAAATGTCATCCATATTGGACAGGAAACTTAAAAAGAGAAACTACAGGTGGTAGAGCAGATAAATTTAAAAAGAAATATGGAATCAAATAAAAAATATTTTTTGGTGGCCTTTAAACAGGGTCATTTTTTTATTGAATAAAACATATTAAATATAAGAAAAGTAAAAATAAACATATGAGTAAAACAATACTAAATAGTGACATTTTTTACAAATAAAATTCAAAAAAATATAGCAAAATTAAACATTTTATGCTAGAATATAAAATATTAAAAATAGAGAGGAAGAAATAAATTGGACCACACATTTGAACAATACATAGAAAAAGTAAAAGAGTTAAATGAAGGTAAAAATTTAAAATATTATATATTAACAATGGGTTGCCAATTAAATGAAAACGATTCAGAAAAGCTTGGCGGAATGCTAACAAAAATGGGTTATGCAGAAACTAATAATCAAGAAGATGCTAATATATTAATTTATAACACTTGTTGTGTTAGAGAAAACGCAGAAGAAAAGTTGTTTGGCAAAATTGGTGAAGTAAAAAGGCAAAAGGAGGAAAAGGGCACTATTATAGCCATAGGTGGGTGTATGATGCAAGAACAACATATATTAGACAAAATTAAACAAAGTTATCCATATGTTGACATTATTTTTGGTACACATACTCTTCACAAACTTCCAGAAGATATATACAAAATTTTAAATAATAGGAAAAAAATAGAAGATATTTTATATATTGATGGTGAAGTAATAGAAGGCTTGCCAATTAAAAGAAATGATAATATAAAAGCATCTGTTACAATAATGAATGGTTGCAATAATTTTTGTAGTTATTGTATAGTTCCTTATGTAAGAGGAAGAGAAAGAAGTAGGCATCCAAAAGACATTTTAGACGAGATACAAGCTTTAGCAAATAAAGGTTATAAAGAAATAACTTTATTAGGTCAAAATGTAAATTCATATTTAAGGTCTGAAAAAGAGAATGGAAAAATAAAAGAAATGGAATATAAAGGAATAAATTCGTTCGCAACTTTATTAAGAGCAGTAAATGAAATAGATGGAATAGAAATAATTAGGTTTATATCTCCACACCCAAAAGATTTTACAGATGACGTAATAGAAGCGATTAAAGAGTGCAAAAAAGTATGCAAACTAATACACTTACCTTTGCAATCTGGAAGTACGCAAGTACTAAAAGCAATGAATAGAAAATATACAAAAGAGCAATATTTGGCTCTAGTAGATAAAATGAAAAAGGTAATACCAGGTGTTGTATTTACAACAGATATTATAGTTGGTTTTCCAGGAGAAACAGAAGCCGATTTGGAAGATACATTAGATGTTGTTAGAAAAGTTAATTTTGAGCAAGTATTTATGTTTATATATTCAAGAAGAGTTGGAACTCCTGGGGACAAAATGGAAAATCAAATTCCAGAAGAAATAAAACATCAAAGGTTTAATAAATTAAAAGAATTAGTAGAAAGTCAAATACAGGCTAGAAATAAAGAATATATAGGAACAGTTCAAAATGTATTAATAGAAGGCACTAGCAAAAATAATGAAAATATGCTAACTGGAAGAACTTATTCAAATAAAGTAGTCGTTTTCGAAGGAAGTAAAGACTTGATTGGAAAAATGGTAGATTTAAAAATTGTTTCAGAGCATATGTGGTATTTAAAAGGAGAAACAATAGATTAAAAGCGATATTATTAAGAGGGATAAGAGACAATTAAGATAGATAAGAGATTATTAAGCTAGATGAGAGGCTGTTAAAATGAATAAATGGCCTAAAGGTAGTAAATTGATATTTAATTGAGCAAACTATAGATAGTAAAAGGAGAAAAAATTATGGCAGAGTTTTCACCTATGATGCAACGTTATTTAGAAACTAAAAAAGAATATGAAGATTGTATATTGTTTTATCGTTTAGGAGATTTTTACGAAATGTTTTTTGACGATGCAATAACTGCTTCAAGAGAATTAGAATTAACCCTAACGGGAAAGCTATGTGGGCAGGAAGAAAGAGCACCAATGTGTGGTGTACCTTTTCATGCAGCAGAAACGTATATTTCAAAGCTAATAGAAAAAGGTTACAAAGTTGCAATATGTGAGCAGTTAGAAGATCCAAAAGAAGCAAAAGGAATAGTTGAAAGAGGTGTAATAAGAGTAGTTACACCTGGTACTGTAATAGAAAGTAACCTTTTAGATGAAAAAAAGAATAACTATATAATGTCAATATATAAATCTAGTACATTTTTTGGAATTAGTGTTTGTGATGTTTCAACAGGTGATTTTAGAACAACACAAATAACAGAAGGAAACAATTTTCCTAAATTATTAGATGAAATTTCAAGATATTCACCAGCAGAACTTGTTGTAAATCCATTTATGTATGATTCTACAGAAGAAATAAACAAAATAAAGGAAAGATTTCAAGTATATGTTTCAAAAATAAAGGAAGATGATTTTCATCCACAATATGAAGAATTGCTAAAGAAATATAACTTCACTGATGAAAAAAATAATAGCATAGAAGATATGCAAGAAAAATTAGTAGCTATTAGTTCAATAAATGGCTTATTAAAATATTTGCTAGATACGCAAAAAACTAATTTAGATCATATAAACAGAATAATTTATTATAATTCAACAAAATATATGTCATTAGATATAAATGCAAGAAGAAACCTAGAAATTACAGAAAAAATGAGAGATAAATCTAAAAAAGGAACTCTTTTATGGGTACTAGATAAAACTTCTACTTCAATGGGAGGAAGGCTTTTGAGAAGATGGCTAAACGACCCATTAATAGATGTGGCAGAAATAAGCCAAAGGTTAGATGCAGTGAAAGAATTAAAAGAAAATGTCATGTTAAGAGGAGACATTGTTGAGGCATTAAAAAAAGTATACGATATAGAAAGGTTAGCAGGTAAAATTTCTTATGGTAATGCAAATGGTAGAGATTTAATTTCATTAAAAAATTCAGCAAAACAGTTACCAGATGTAAAAAAGGTTTTACAAAGCACAAAGTCTAACAAATTACAAGAATTATATACAAATTTAGATGAATTAGTAGATATATATGAATTAATAGATAAGGCAATAGTAGACGAACCTCCTATACCAGTTAAAGAAGGAGGAATTATAAAATTAGGTTATGATGAAGAAATAGATACTTTAAAAAGAGCAACTACTGATGGCAAAAAGTGGATTGTAGAATTAGAGGCAAAAGAAAGAGAGGCAACAGGAATAAAAGGTTTAAAAGTAGGCTTTAATAGAGTATTTGGATATTATTTAGAAGTAACAAAATCAAATTTAAGTCAAGTTCCAGATAGATATATAAGAAAACAAACATTAACTACAGGAGAAAGGTTTGTAACAGAAGAATTAAAAAATTTGGAGAATCAAATATTAGGAGCAGAGGAAAAAGTTGTAAACCTAGAATACAATGCTTTTGTAGAAATTAGAGATGAAATAGATAGAAACATAAAAAGGTTAAAACAAACGGCCGAAGTAATTTCTACATTGGACGTATTATGCTCATTTGCAACAGTTGCAGAAGACTTAAATTATGTAGAACCTATAGTAGATAATAGTGGAGTAATAGAAATAAGAGAGGGAAGACACCCTGTAATAGAAAAAATGTTACCAGCAGGAAGCTTTGTACAAAACGATACATATTTAGATAAAGGAGAATCAAGGCTTGCAATAATAACAGGACCAAACATGGCAGGAAAATCTACTTATATGAGGCAAGTAGCCTTAATTACATTAATGGCTCAATGTGGAAGTTTCGTGCCAGCATCTTATGCAAGAATAGGTGTTGTAGATAAAATATTTACAAGAGTTGGAGCATCAGATGACTTAAGCATGGGTCAAAGTACATTTATGGTAGAAATGATGGAAGTTGCAACAATTTTAAGGAATGCTACATCAAATAGTTTAGTTGTATTAGATGAAATAGGTAGAGGAACATCAACTTATGATGGATTATCTATTGCATGGGCAGTTGCAGAATACATTGTAAGTAAAGAAAACTGTGGAGCAAAAACTCTATTTGCAACACATTATCATGAATTAACAGATTTGGAAAATAAACTAGATGGAATTAAAAACTACTCAATAGCTGTAAAGGAAAAAGGCGAAGATATTATATTTTTAAGGAAAATAGTATCTGGTGGAACGGACGAAAGCTATGGTGTTCACGTAGCAAGGCTTGCAGGGGTTCCAAAACCTGTAACGCAAAGAGCAAATGAAATACTTAAATCTTTGGAAAGAAAGAATATTTTAAATGGAAATGCTATTGAAAAGCAGAGTAAAAAGGTTGTTGAGGGTCAGCTAGATATGAGCAATTATAAACTTGCTGAAATTGCAACAGAGCTTGATAAAGTTGATTTAAATCAATTAACTCCTATTGATGCGTTAAATACTTTGGTAAAAATAAAGGAAAAAATGAAGTAAACTAATAGGGACGGGGTTAAATAGTTTAGTGAAAATGTATTAAAATATCTGCAAAACATTAATATATTATTTATTTAGTAACATTTTGTGGGGACCAGCAAATTATAGCTTGTAAAAAAATTTATTTTGTAAAACTTGTTTTGCATAAATAAATTTTTACACAAGCTATTATGTAGCTGGGAGTTACTAAATAAATAATATATTCATGTTTTGCAATACAGTAATTAATTCACTAAACTATTTAACCCCGTCCCTATTAGTTTACTTGAAAATTGTGTAAAGATATGCTATAATAGCGATATGATTTTTTAGAAACACATAGAAAGCATTTTATAAAAGCTGAAAGGAGCACAAAATGGAAGAAATTATTAAAAAAGCAGAAGAGGTGTACCAAAATCGGAAAGCAAAACTTGAAGAAATGAGAGAGGTTCGAGAAAAAGAAAAACAAAGAAGAGAGGAATTATTAAATGCAAAAGCAAAAAAAATAGTTCCATTAATTTTAGAGTTGTTTGACATGTATGAGCCTAATAATGACAATATGGTTACGAGAATTCTTATAGGCTGTTCTGATTCCATAGGGTTGTATTGCAAAATTAGTTTTAATAAAAACAGTTCAATGGATTATGACATAAGAGAGTTGGAGGACAAGAAATATGCACCTATAAAAGAAGCTTTTAAAGAAATAAATGAAGTGCAAACGGAAGAAAATATCAAAGTATGGCAGAAGTGTATTGATATATTCAGACAATTAGAGCATTTTGAAATTGTCGCATTAGAAAATGAAAAGTATAAGCCAGAGTTTGTGTATGCAATAATAGGTATTGTGTAATATGTGCTAAGTAAGCAGAGATGTAATATCTCTGCTTTTTCAAAATTTTGTAAAAATTTATAGAAAAATGTTTACTTTTATCGAAAAGTTTTATACAATAAAGGTGTAGAGGTAAAATTATATTTAACTAAAGAAAATAAATTGAAGGGAGAACCAAAAAGCCTATGAAAATATTAATGTTAACATGGGAATATCCACCAAGAATAGTTGGAGGAATAGCTAGAGTAGTAAATGACTTATCAAAAAGGCTTATAAAAGATGGACATGATGTAACAGTTGTAACATATAGAGATGGAGATACACCATATTTTGAAAATGACAAAGGAGTTAAAGTATATAGAGTAGATAATTACATGATAAGACCAAACAATTTTATAGATTGGATTATGCAATTAAACTTTAATATGGTTGCAAAAGCATCTGAAATAATTGAACAAGAAGGTAAGTTTGATGTTATACATGCACATGACTGGCTTGTTGCCAATAGTGCAAAAACTTTAAAACATGCCTTTGGAATACCAGTAGTTTCTACAATACATGCAACAGAAGCAGGTAGAAATGGTGGTGTGCATGATGAAACACAAAGATATATAAACGATACAGAATGGATGCTTACATATGAATCTACAGAAGTAATAGTAAACAGTAATTTCATGAAAAGCCACGTTCAAGGTTTATTTGGATTACCTTTTGATAAAATAAATGTTATACCAAATGGAATTAATTTAACTAATTTTAATGGAGTAGAAAGAGATTACGATTTTAGAAGACAATATGCAGCAGATAATGAAAAAATTATACTTTACATGGGACGTTTAGTATATGAAAAAGGAATTCAACATTTAATATCAGCAATGCCAAAAATATTAAATGGATATAATGATACAAAACTTATAATAGCTGGAAAAGGCGGAATGTTTGATGAATTAAAGGCACAAGCAGAACATATGGGAATAGGAAATAAAGTATATTTTACAGGATATTTAAATAGTAAACAAGTACAAAAAATGTATAAATGTGCAGACATTGCAGTATTTCCAAGTACGTATGAGCCATTTGGAATAGTTGCACTAGAAGCAATGCTTGCAGGAGTACCAACAGTAGTATCAGATGTTGGAGGACTTAATGAAATAATAGAGCATGGTGTAAATGGAATGAAGAGCTATGCTGGAAATCCAAATTCAATAGCAGACTCAATACTAACATTATTATATGATCACCAATTATGTGCTACAGTTGCAAAAAATGCTAAAGCTAAAGTTAAAGAAGAATATAACTGGAACAAAATAGCACAAGATACACACTTTACATATCAAAAAGCAATCTGCAAAACAGTAGCAGAGCATCAAAGAAATCAAATTGAACAAGAAAATGCAAAGAAAACAAAGAAAGCAAAAAATACAGAAGCAGAAATTACAAATTTATTAAGTTTCAAGAAAAAACATGCATATGCTTAAAATATTAAACAATTAAACTATTAGGGACGGGGTTAAATAGTTTAATACAACAATGTAATTTTAAAGTTACCATTAAACTTTTAGGGACGGTGCTAAATAGTTTAGTGGAAATTACTAATGTTGTATATTAAAAAAATTATTCCACTAAACTATTTAGCACCGTCCCTAAAAGTTTAACTAAATAAAATTGAATTAAACTATTTAACCCCGTCCCTAATAGTTTAATAAAAAAGACAGTAGGTAATATGTCAATAGAAAAATAAAAGATCTTTTTAATATTTTTAAACTAAATATTGAAAAATAGGCA
>CANQDO010000002.1 GCA_947593355.1 uncultured Clostridia bacterium
AAATAAAATATTAAATAAAGAATATGTTTATAAAATCTATATTAAATAAACCTTATAAACATATTATACGAGGAGAATAACACATGAAAAAAAACAATAACAATGAGAAAACAGATAAAGAAGAAACATTATCCCCCCAATTAAATAAGAAAAAGGTACTCGTAGCAGTAGTCGTAATAATAATAATTATCATAGCAGGATCACTATTTTTAGCATATTCATTAAACAGAGACTTTAGAAATTTATTAGACAAATATGTATTAATGAAAAATGTAACAGAAAGTAGTTTAAATTCAATAGAATTAGAAGAAAATGCTAACAACTACATATATGCATATGACAAATACATAGCAGTGTTAAATAATGGAAAGCTAACCCATTACAATACATCTGGAGATGAGCAATATTCGCAAACTGTAGAAATAGCCACACCTTTAGTAGACACAAATGGAAAATTTATATTAATAGCAGACAAGAATGGTCAAAAAATATATTTAATATCAGGGGAAAACAAAATATGGGAAAAAGACCTAGAAGGAAATATATCAAGGGTATGTGTCAATAAAAATGGTTATGTAGCTGTAGTATTAACAGGAACAATTAATAAATCAGTAATACAGGTGTATGATGCAGATGGAAAAGACTTGTTCAACAATTATCTTTCAACTACAATTGCAATGGATGTAGACATATCATATGATAATAAATACGTTGCTTATGCAGAAATAAGCACAGAAGGAACACTAGTGCAATCAAGAGTAAAAACAATATCAGTAGAAAAAGCAAAAGACAGTGCATCAAAATCAGAAGCAATAATATATTCATATAATGCGCCAATGGGTAGCTTAATAACAGACATAAAATATGATGAACAAAATAAAATAGTTTGTATGTACTCAAATGAAAGTATACATGTAATAAAAGAAGATAAAGATGAAGAAATACTAAAATTAAATGAAGAAAATCAAAAAATTAATTTTGGTGGAATAGAAGTAAATCAAAATGTATACAGAATAATAGAAAAATCAGAGTTATTTAATACTAAAAATTTAGTAGAAATAGTAAATATAAACAGTAAAAGTACAAATATATATATAATAGACGGAACAGGAACAGTAAGAGACGTATACAGTTATGGGGGAACAATAGCCATAAACTTAGGGTCAGAAGTACACTTTATAGCAACAAACGGCTGGTTAATAAAGAAATATACATCAGCACAAGAAATAAAAGATATTGTTATAAGTGACGGCTTTGCAGGAATTATATATAGAAACAAAATAGAAATAATAAACTTGTAAAAAATAGGAGGAAGGAAAATGTCAATAATAATTGATTTAATAATAGTAGGAATAATTGCTTTATGCGTGGTATTTGGGTATAAAAAAGGTTTAACAGGGTCAATATTAAAAATAATATCATTCATATTAGCATTAGTAATAGCATTTATATTTTATAAACCGGTAGCAAATTATGTAATAGAAAACACAGAGTGGGACAATAACATAGAAAAATCAATAATAGAAATGTTAGAAGGAGAAGTACAAGAAAAAGGAAAAATAGATGAAGAAAGTACGAATTTACCAGACATAATAGTAAACTACATAAATGAAGCATTAGAGCAAACAGTAGGAAAAACGCAAACAGAAATATTACAAGAAACAGCAGTAGGAATATCAACAACAATAATAAATGCAGGATCATTCATAGCAGTATTAATAATAGCAAGAATACTATTAATAGTAATAAGGCTATTTGCAAAATTTATTACAGACTTACCAATAATAAAACAAGTAGACAAAACAGGAGGAATAATTTATGGAATAATAGAAGGTCTAGTAATAATTTGGGTAATAATATCAATCATATCATTTGTAAGTCCTGTAATGGAAGGCTCAGGAATAGTAGAAGCCATCAACAAATCATTCTTAGGAGGAATATTATACAACAACAACTTACTACTAAAAATAATACTTTAAAAAAACAAAGAATAATAATTTAGTACAAATAATTGATATTTATCAAACAATTTGATATAATTTGAAACAAAAGAAAAAGTAGGAGTGAAAAAATTGGGAAAAGAAGATATAAACAAAAAAGAAAAACCAAAAAAGAAAAAGAAAAAAAGAAGCAAATTCAATAGAATAATAAGAAAAATATTATTACTTATATTAATCGTATTAATAGGCTTTGCAATATGGTTTACATGTAGAGTAATAGAAAATGGAGGAGGGCTAAAAGGATTCTTAGCTGCAGCAGTAGGCCACGACAAAGAAACACTAAAAAACCTAGACAGGATAAACGTATTAGTAATGGGTGAAAGTGGAGTAGGAGATGGCTACAAATTAGCAGACACAATAATGGTAGTATCATACAACCCTAAAAATCAACAAGCAGGGTTATTATCAATACCAAGAGATACATATGTAGGAAGCAGAGATAAAAGCACAGCCACCCAAAACTATTTAGCAAGTTATAAAATAAATGCAGCATATAGAAATGGGACAAACATTCCCGAAACAGTACAATTAGTAAAAAACTTATTAGGAATAGACCTACAATATTATTTAATATTAGACACCGAAGCGGTAGTAAAACTAGTAGATGCAATGGGAGGGGTAACATTTAATGTACCAATAGACATGAAATATGATGATTCAACCCAAAACTTGCACATAGACTTAAAAGCAGGTGAGCAACTATTAAATGGAGCACAAGCAGAGCAACTATTACGTTTTAGGCATAACAATGACATGACATCATATCCTTCATCATATGGAGATAATGATATAGGAAGAATGAGAACACAAAGAGAATTTATAGAAGTAGCAATGAAGCAACTATTAAGGGTAGAAAACTTATTTAAAATATCAGAATTAATAGACATAGCATTTAATAATATAAACACAAACTTAAGTATAGACACAATAAAAGACTATGTACCATATGTTGTAGAATTCAATCCATCAGACTTAAAAACAGGAACGCTACCAGGTGCATCAGAACAATGCAATGGAATATGGATTTACACATATAACAAAACACAAACAGCAACAATGGTAAAATCATTATTTGAAGATGAAGAGCCAATAACAGACGAAGAAGTAGCAGGAACCTTAACAGAAGGGGAAAGTCAAGAAAATCCAGAAGAAACAAAAACAAAAGCAAAAATAGAAATACTAAATGGAACAGGAAGCACAAGCACATTAAAGAAAGCTGCAGAAGCATTAAAAGAAGCAGGTTTCGACGTAACAAAAACAGGTAAATCATCAACAGCATCAAGAACAACAATAATAAACAGAACAGCAAAATCAGAAAGCATAACAGAAGACATAAAAGATATATTAGGAGTAGGAACAGCATCAAGTGGGGAAGACAATGCAAATGTAGACTATACAATAATACTAGGAAAAGACTACGTAGGAAAATAAGAGGTAAACAAAATTTAAACCAAAATATAATAAAAAGAGGATAAACAAAAAAGGGCTAATGATAGAAAAACTATCATCATGCCCTTTTTTAATTATAAAATTACTCCTCAACATCTTCAAAATTAGGTTTAGTTTTCTTACGAATAGCCATATATACAACAAACAAAATAAGTATAACAAAAACAATTCCAATGCACACATAAAAATCTCTAGAAACTTCCACATTAGAACCAGCCAATAATTCAGAAGAATACAATTTTCCATCAACAACATAAGAAACCTTACCAACAACATCATACATTTTAATAGGAGCACCCAAAATAGGGTTAATATCAACAATAGGATGAAGGCTTTCAATATCAACAGAATTACTCATATAAGCAGAAATATCAGACTTAATAAGAACATCTAAATTTTTAGTATCAGCACTACCATTAAAAATAGAAATTTGTTTCAAAACAGTACTAGCAGTCTTTATAGTTCTAACCGAAAAATTATTAAAAGCATAATCGAAAAGAGCTTTACAATCTACATATCTAGAATCCAAGCCATCAGGCATATCATCTCCCTTTAAAACAACCGCAATATACTCAATACCATCTTTTTTGCTACTTGCAACAATGCAATTACCAGCAGGGTCAGTATAGCCAGTTTTAATACCAGTACAATACTCATAATAATAATTCAAAGTAGGTCTAGGGTTATGCAAAAGCAAATTAGAATTAAAAAAGCTTCTATCATCAGCAGGGTGCAAATTAGTAGCAGGGAGCTTATAACTCGTAGTACTAACAATACTTCTAAATTTAGCATTTTGCATAGCATATCTACCAATTAACGCCAAATCATAAGCACAAGAAAAATGATCCAAATAACTTTTACCACTACTATCCTCATAATGAATACCATTAGGGTTAACAAAATGGGTATTAATACAACCAAGCTCATTTGCCTTATCATTCATCATGGAAGCAAAATTCTCTACGGAACCGCCAACAAATTCAGCAAGAACAACAGCAGCATCATTAGCAGAAGGAAGAAGCAATAAATACAACAACTGCTCAACAGTTAATTGCTCTCCAACTTGTAAATTAGCAGTAGAATAACTATAAGGAATAGACTCCACAGCATTTTTGCTAACCGTTGCAACATCACTCAAATTACACTTTTCCAAAGTCAAAATAGCAGTCATTATTTTAGTAGTACTAGCAGGAAACATTTTCTTCTTCGAATTTTTATCATATAAAATTTTCCCAGAATCACAATTAATTAAAATACAAGCCTCAGAAAAAGTTTGAATCTCATCATCCCTTTTTGTCCAATCAAAATCAGACAAAGTAAATTTATCAGAAGCCGTTTCAGGTGTTTGCACATTAGCAGAAACAAATGAAAAATTTATAATAAAAAAGCATACAAAAATACACTTAGCAAATTTTTTAATCATACAAAAACTCGTTCCTCTCTTGTTTTACAAAAATAAACATATCGTAAAAATATATGTACTAATAATATCTTAATACTAAATAAAATTCAATACCCAAATAAAGGTTTATAGATAAATCCTTAAAATCTAAATATAAAAAAAGGAAGAAGAAAAATGAACATAGAAGAATTAATAAAAAAAGCAAGCAAAAGAAAAATAATATTAATAATATCAATTATAACCATAACAGCTATAATTATATATATTATAACAACAAACAATTTAGAAGAAGAAATTTTAATAAGTGAACTTAATGAAAATAATAGTGCTTTAAACAATATAGAAGAAACAAACATAAACGAAAATAACTTAAGCAACAATAGTACAAACGGAACCAACTTAAGCACAAATGATATAAACGAAAATAAACAAAACAATAAACAAGAAAAAAACAAAATCATCATACACGTAGCAGGAGCAGTAGTAAAAAATGGAATAGTAGAAATAGAAGAAGGGCAAAGAATAATAGATGCAATAGAAAAAGCAGGAGGAGCAACAGCACAAGCAGACTTATCAAAAATAAATCTAGCATATGTACTTTCAGACGGGCAAAAAATATACATACCAAAAATAAACGAAAATTACACAGGCGAATATGTAACAGGTGCAAGTAGTAATGAAGAAAAAAATAGTACTAGTACAAGCAATACTAGCACTAGTGCAAACAAAAGCGAAACAAACAAAATAATAAACATAAATACAGCAAGTGCAGAAGAACTACAAAACCTGCAAGGAATAGGAGAATCAATAGCAAAAAGAATAGTAGAATACAGAAAAGAAAACGGAAAATTCAATAACATAGAAGACATAAAAAATGTTAGTGGAATAGGAGAAGCCAAATACAATAAAATAAAAAACAATATTTGTGTAAAATAGAAGTGTAATAAAAGGAGTTAGAATAATAAATTAATAAACTTCGGTTTACATTTTACATAATATATGTTATAATACTTATGTTACAAATTTAATTTGTTTTGACATATTTTGCAAAACGTACAAAAATAATTTTTCAGGAGGACATATTATGGCAACTAAAAACAAGTATTTAGTAGGATTAATCTTTTGCTTTTTAGCTTTTGTAGGAAGTTGTGCAAAATTTTGTAAATCAACACACTCTATAGTTAATGTAATAATTCTTTTTGTTATCTTAGTTTTAATTTTGGTGGTTGCAGGTTTTTGCTTTATCAAGTACAGGGAATTGGCATCAATAGATTTATATGCTGAGCGGAAAGCTAAAATTTCAGATTTAGAAGATCAGTACAACTTATTTCTTTTCGTTGTAGATTCTATTATCGAAACTGATGTTAAGAATCTTTTATACGAAATAAATGAGCCTGGTCGACCTATTATGAAAGCAACTGTTCATAAGCATAATTATTTAATTACTTTTGAACAAATTCTTAATGATGTTAGCCAACAATCAGCATTTGTAGAGCCGGATGAGTTTTTAACGGCCTCATGTTTGATGTATAGCCTTTTAAGCGATCTTACTGTTAAAGTTAAAGATTCTCACACCAAAAGGATTAGTTTATCCAACAAATTAAAAGCAACTATTGCTTTCGACTGTGCCTTGGAGGTTGTTCTTAACACAGCAAATGTTACAAACGGCATTTCTTTAGAGCAAATAAAAGATATGCCAATATATGATAACATTGTTTGTACACTTATTAAAGATTATTGCGTATCTGGTATTATGTATGTATCGCAATTTGCAAATTTGCTTTATTTGCTAGTATGTCAAAACTAAAGTACTTATGTATAAGTACTTGATATGCCGAATGTTATTTATATAACATTCGGTTTTTCTATAAATTTTTTATATTTTTAGGAATATTTTGTAAAAATGTGAATATAATATTGACAACAGTGCACTTTGAGATGTATAATTAAAATTGTTATATATCGCGGGGTGGAGCAGTTGGCAGCTCGTTGGGCTCATAAAACAATTTTACTTCAAGTTGTCACAAAGTCCACAATCGTTGATACAGCTAAAAAATGTTGAAATTTCAATACTTTGCCCATTGTTTAATTAATCCTTTTATACTTATTTAAGGTTAATAAAATTTAATAAAAATTATTTGATAAAGGGACATTAAAGGGACATAAAAATTTAGCATTTAACTTTATATATCGCGGGATGGAGCAGTTGGCAGCTCGCAGGGCTCATAACCCTGAGGTCGGAGGTTCGAGTCCTCCTCCCGCAACCAATTCGAGGTTTTACTAGCAATAGTAAAATCTCTTTTTTAATATGTTTAAGGAGGTAAAAATGAATGAAGAAAATCAAATTAGTTATTATTCAGTTATACCTGCAACCGTTAGATATAATGAGGAATTGAAAGCATCTGAAAAGCTATTATATGGTGAAATTACATCATTAACTAATAAGATGGGATATTGTTTTGCAACTAATAAGCACTTCTCAAACTTATATCATGTAGATCCTCATACGGTATCTCGTTGGATTTCTCATCTGGAGAAATTAGGATATATTCGCATAGAACTAATAAGAAACGATAATAAAGAAATTATAGAAAGAAGAATATATATACAAGATACCCCCTATGTACAAAAAAATACATACCCCTATACATATAAAAGTACATACCCTATGTATAAAAATATACAAGATAATAATATAAAGATTAATATAGATGATTTATTTTATTTGATAAAGAATGGTAGCCATCAAATTTCGGATAATTTTTATTCTATTTTAAACAGATTAGAATTTATTTATACAGATAAAATGCTCTCGCATATGCAATTTGATAAGATTTCAATGTTAAAAGAAATAATTTATGTTTTATATGATATATACAATAGTAATTTCCACTCTCTACTTTCTAAAACAAGTAGAGAGTGTTTATTAAATTTATACAATTTAGCTAAAATGCATAATCCCAATGATTTATTAAACTATTATAAAAAGATGATTATCAATACCTATAGAAGTTAGAAGGAGCTTTCATATGACAAATTATTATATAGATAATTTTGAAAACATTGTATCTTCCATCTTTTTTGTAAGTTTTAAGGTAATTGCCATCTTACTAATAATTTTACTTATATTATCTTTAATATTACTTGCAATAGGATGTTTGATAAAATCACAAAAGATAAAATCTAAATTCTTAATGACTGTACCACTTTTATTGCTAGTAAATATATTTTTTCTAGCCCTCCCTTTACTTTTTGTGTACCTTAAGAATTTGATTTAATATTTTATAGCACTTCTTTATAATTTGCCCTTTTAGAAATTATAAAAGGAGTGATATCGTTATGAGTTCATCAAGAAGAAGAAATGAAACATTACCAATTTCTTCAAAACTTATACCTATTATTACAGTACTTGCATTAAAAACAAATGAATGTCTTGCAAGTGGAATAGGTACTGCAGAAGTACAAACTGCAACAGATAACATTAAAAGGGTTATCACAAGTATTGCTATGCCTTTAGGAGGTGTATTAATTTTTGCTAGTATTGTTATTGCCGCAATAAAAATGATTGCAAATGCCAATAATCCTCAAAAGCGTTCTGAAAGTATAGGAAGTTTAGCTTGGATTTGTGGGGGTGGTGTTATTTTAGGTGCATCTCTAATAATTGCAGGTATTATAATTAATATTGCAACAAATAATTCAGGTAACCTATTGGGTAGTTAGGAGGCAATATATGAAAGTTTTTAAAATTCCTTTTGATGTAAAAAGAGAAGAAAAAATATTCGGTGGCTATTTAAGTTTAAGGCAAGTGTTATATTTAATGCTTTCCTGTTCTAGTCTTATATTATTAGTTACACCTTTACCCCATTTAGTAATTTTTCTATTAATAGGGTTAATATCTACTTTCTTTTTGTTATGTGCCTTTCTAAAAATTAATGCGCAGAACTTTGATAAGTTCTTTTTTTATGCTCTTAAATACTTATTTCGCAAGAAAAACTACATATATGAGAGGTGTAACAAATGTTAATTATGATTATATTTTTAGTATTAAGTTTATTACTCATAATCGCAACGGTTATTTATATTAATAAGAAGAAAAGTAATGCAAATACTAATATGTCTAATAAAGAAACTAAAGAAAGAAGAAAAAATAGAAAGTATTTATCTAATATATTAGAAATAAAAATTAAAGATAATATTATTTGTCTAGGAAATAGATATTCTATTATTTTAAAGTTAGGAAACTTAGACTACAATATGTTGTCGGAAAGTGAACAAGATTCTGTAGAAAATGTATTAGTACAAACTTCTCTATCAATAGATTATCCTGTTCAATTTTTTTCTACAACAGAATTTATTGATACAAGTAAAGTGATTTCATTAATTAAACAAAATAATGTAAATAGTATTCCTTTACGTAACTATCAAGATGCTCTAATTAAATATTTAGAGAATTTAATGGAAAATAGAACAATTTCCGTTGTAAAAAATTATTGCATTATAAGCTTTGATGGGTTATATGAAAATGCTATAGATGAATTAATTAGAAAAGCAACATCTTTTAAATTGAACTTATTAAGAGCAAAAATTCAATGTGAGATACTAAATGAAGATGAATTATATAATTTAATTTATAGAGAATTAAATAAAAATTCTTCTATTAATATTAATCTTTTAAAAGAAGGAGGAAAAAACTTATATGTTGGGAAAAAACAAAAGGCAAAGGCAAAATAATATAGATATTTTTAAAAATATTCCAAATATTGTAGATTTATTACTTCCAGATACATTGCAGGAAAGGAAAGATTATCTTTGTTTAGGCTATAATAAATATTCTCGTATTTTTGTAATGACTGTTTATCCTGAACAAACTTGGGTTAGTTGGCTTGACGATCTTTTTAATATAGGCAATATTAACATTTCTGTAAAAATAGAACCTTCTAGTAATGGGAATGTTATTAATCAGCTAACTAAAAAATTAGTTCAAAGTCAATCTGAATATGCAACATATTCAAAACAAGGCAATATTCTACATTTGCCAGAATTAGAAAAACAAATATCAGATTTAGAAGATTTACGAATGTTAATACAAACTAATCAAGACAAATTGTTTTTTGCTACTATTTTTATAACTCTAAATGCAGAAAATCTTAAGGAATTAAATGAAAAAACAAAAATATTAGAAAGTGAATTAAATAAGAAAACTTCAATGATACGAACTCTGACATTTAGGCAATTAGAAGGATTAAAAACAATGTTACCTGTAGGGGAAATTCCTATTGGAGGTTATGAAAGAAATATGGTAGCAGGTCGGTGTTGCTACTTTAATTCCTATTTCTAACCCTGGTTTAAGTCATGATAGTGGTATATTTATAGGAAGAAATATATATACAAACGCACCAGTTTATATAGATACATTTATCCGGTCCTCCCACTCTTCCTAATCCGCATACTTTTATATGTGGTACTTCTGGAGGTGGAAAAAGTGTTGCTCTAAAAACATTAACTGCAAGAAATATTGTAACAACAGGTGCTGGAGCATTCTTTATAGATGTAGAAGGTGAATATAGTAATTTATGTAGGAAACTTGGCGGAAAAGTAATAAAAATAGAACAAGGTAAATCTTCAGGAATAAATCCATTTGAATTAGAACCTGATACTAAAGGAAATATGCAATTTTTAAATATTTTAGATAAAATTGCAGAGATACGAACTTTACTTGCAACAATTTGTAGGAATTATATGTGTAGGACATTAAATGCTACTGAAATTACAGAAATTGAAATTATAGTAAATGAATTATATTCAGAAAGAAAGATTACAACTGATGTTAATTCTCTTTATGAAAAAAGCAATGGAAAACTTGATAATGGAAAATATACAGTTGGAAAAATACGAAAGAAAATGCCTACATTATCAGACTTTCAAAAGAAATTAAAAGAAAGAAATAAATGCTCTGAACTAGCTGAATTGCTAGTTCCTTTTTTAAGAGGTAATTCTTTAGGAATTTTTGACTGTGAAAGCAAAGTTACATCAGATTCAGAAATTATTAATTTTGATATGTCAGAAATAAAAGACGAATTTACAAAATTATATGCCTCATTTGTAATTCTTACTTGGGTATGGCAGAAATTTGTACTTAAAAATAAGGAAAAGAAAAAAATAATTGTGTGTGATGAAGCTTGGCTATTTTTAAAATATCAAGAATCGGCAGAATTTTTAGTAAATGTAGCTCGTAGAGGACGTAAATACAATGTACCACTGTTTATTGGTAGTCAATTTATAGATGAATTTTTAAATAGTGAAGAACGGTAAAACAATTATAAATATCTGTTCAACAAGATATTTATTTAAGCAAAGTCCCGGTAGTGTAGATGATATAGTAAACTTTTTCAATTTATCTGAAGGCACAAAAAATTTCCTAATTACTGCTAGTCCGGGTGAATGTGTAGTTAGCTTAAATAACAGTGTTACAGCGATAAAATTTATTATTACCGATTTTGAAAAGGAATTTGTATTTACTTAAAAATAATATAGTAGATTTTAAAAATTTGTTGCCCTTTATAGGAGGAAATCATTTGAATATAAAAAAAATATTTAAAACTTTTATTGTTACCATTACTATTATATTTTTGTTATCCCCTATTTCATTTTGTGCTGATGTAGATTTTAAAGATCAAATAGAAAAAGAAGATGGCTCGTTATTTGAAAAAATAATTGCAGAATGCATTGGCCGGTATTGCACAGACAGTTCTGGATTTCACAACTGGAAAAGACTTAAATGTAGGTTTTAAAAACTATGATACTTTAATCTTTAATAATACTGAAGATGATTCACTTGCTCCTTTTACCTCTGAACTTTGGAGTAAAACGATGAATTGGTATAGAATTTTTGCAATTATTTCTGGTAGCTTAATATTAATTGCAGTATTTATTTTATCATACAAAATAATATGTGCAGGTAATAACACAATAAGAAAAAACGAAGCAAAAGAAAGTTTAATGAGACTTCTTTTAGGTGGTTTAGGTATAGCACTCGCTCCTATGTTTATTAGATTTTTAATATTTATAAATAATAGTTCGGTGCATTTATTAGTAACTGCCTCACATGGTTCTTTAGAAGATTTACTAGGAAATGGTATGTTAACAAGTATAAAAACAGGTAATGCAATAGCTACAGCTTTAGTAATTGCAATGTTTATTTATCTTTTTGTAAAACTTAATATAAAGTTTATTATTAGACAATTTACATTAATTATATTTACAATTTTTACACCTATAGCATGTGCTTTATGGATTATAAATAAAAATGTAACTGCAGCTAGTATTTGGATGGGACAAATAGTAATGAATATATTTATGCAGTTTATTTATTGTTTCTTATTCCTTATATACCTTGCCTTTTTACCTTCTCGGAGGTGGTTGGGCGGTATCATTGATATGGGCAATGATGATACTTCCACTTGCAGATACCTTGATGAACTGTTTGCAAAATTTAACTTCAAGAATTGCAGGTATGGATAATGAAATGATGTCAAATAGAGTAATTGGTATGGGTGCTATGCTTGGTTTTAGTATTGGTGCGATAAAAGAACAATTCAATACTCCATCATCTAATATTAAAAATGGAGATTCTAATAATAACCATTCGGGTGGAGGTTTAAAGGGATTTGTTACAAGAGCAAAAACGATTATAAATCCTGGTATGAATTTAAGTCCTGAAAAAGATTATAACGGAAATATAAATCCAATAAGAAATGTTTTACCTAAAGAAAATGTAAAAAATAATATATCAATGCCTACTTCCAATAATACGGCAAATAACTATAACACTAATCAAGTTAATAGTGAACATCCTAAATCAGTTATATCTAAAATTGCTAAAACTGGATTAAATGTTACAAAAACCTATCTTAATATTGGTGCAAGTATGGCTGAGGGGAATTTTGATAAATCAAAATATTCTGATAATAAAAAGAATATAAAAAATAATTTTCAACATACAGAGTACATTAAAGAAGATATGAAACCTATTGAAAATATGAAATCAGGTGATGAAGATGAGTTTAGTTAAGCATAAAAAAGGTTCAAAAAGATTAAAAAAGATTGCTTTTAGACTAATTAGTCCTTTTATTCCATTTATTTTAATTATTGGACTTCTTTTCTTCTCTATATGTTCTATTATAGATGCTGTATTTATTCAAGAGGTTCAAGCAGATACTTTTTCTATGCCAGAAGCTGAACAAGAATTAAGAACAAAATGTATAGAAAAAGCAGAATATCTTAACACTTGCCATAACTACAAGGACAATGAACTTACTAAATATCTTCTTGACATAGATAATAGAGAAATTGATAAAGAAATACAATGGTCTCATTTATATAGCATTATGGCATTTCATAATATGACAAATAATACAGATATAGATGAGAAATTATTAAATAAAGTTTCTAAAAGTTTTGAAAGTACATTTAAATATGAAAAAATGTCAGTAAAAATAGAAACAACTACAAAAGATGAAAACGGAAATGAAACAATATCTACAACAGAAGAAACTGCTTATTTATTAGTAGAAAGTGATACTATAATGGGACATTATAAATATCACTATAAAGATTCAACTATACAAAATGGTAATACTAAAACTATAAAAAAAGTATTCGATAGTGAAGAATTAATCGGCGAAGAATATTCACGATTAAAAAAATACTTAAAAAACACATTACATATTAGAGATAGTGATATAGATAAAGATGTTCAAATAGTTATTCAGGCTGCAAATGGCTATTATGACGGAAAGGAAAATTTAGACTGGTTGCAACAAAATTCTTCATCTTACATAGTTGTAGATGGTAAAGGTTTAGTTCCAACTGGTATGTTCACTTGGCCAATACCTGGATATACAACAATAACATCTCATTTTGGTATGAGAACTCATCCAATTACTGGTGCATATAAATTACATAGTGGAACTGATGTAGGTGCACCTATTCGGAGCGAATTTTGTTGCTATGGCTGATGGTACAGTAATTAATGCATCCTATTCTAGTTCATATGGAAATATGGTTATGATAGACCATGGGAATGGAATTATTACTCTTTATGCACATGGTAGCAAAATACTTGTTAGAACTAATCAAGAAGTAAAGAAAGGACAAGCTGTTTTAAAGGTAGGTTCAACCGGTTATTCTACAGGACCTCATGCACACTTTGAAGTTCGAATAAATGGAAATTTTGTTAATCCGGAAGATTTTTTTGAAGGAGGTAATTAAAAAAATGGTTTTAATATTCACAGATAATGAACAATTAGATAGAGATTTAAATAAAAAAATTGATAATAGCAGAGTGGTATATTATCCAGATTACGTACTAGAAGAAAAAGAAGCAACTATACTAATTGCTACTTTGCAACCTAATAAATATAATTTTAAAGATTTTATGTTTAAAGTTAGAAGTAAAAATATAAGAGTTATTTTATTATTAGAAAATGATAAGGTAAAAGAATTGAAAAGTGCGTTATCTCTTGGAATTTATGACATTGTTTTTGGTGAATTTTCTTTAGAAGATATTACAAACTTAGTTAAAACACCTAAACAATTTTCTGATATTTCCAGATATGCTTTTCCTTTACTTAGTGCATTATAGGAGGTGTTATTATGCTAAAAAGAATTAAAACAGTATCAATAGCATTTATAATTATTATTCTATTGTCAATTATATTCTGTGCTATATATTTTATAATTGATAATATTCATAGAGAACAACTTATAAAAAAAGTTTCTGATTTATTCATTGAAGAAAATATAGAATATAGATTAGAGACTGCTGAAGGAATTTCTGATTTATATGCAAAAGTAGATGGAAATGAAGTTCTTGGAGTTATTAAAATAGAAAAAATCAATTTTGAAGGTTTAGTATATGAAGGAACAGATTTAAGTATTTTAAAGAAAGGAGTTGGTCATTTCAAAAGTACACCTATTATTAATGGTAATGTATGTCTTGCTGCACATAACACAGAAGGCTTTTGGAAAAATTTACATACTTTAGAAGATGGTGATGTTATAAATTATACGAGTATGTTGGGTACAAAAAAATATAAAGTATTTAGCATTAAACAAATAGATGAAACAGATTTAAATTGTTTAGTCAATACTCAAAATAACATTTTGACCTTAATAACTTGTGTAAAAAATAATAAACCAAAACGTCTTTGTGTACAAGCTTTAGAATTTGAATAAAAAAATTTTTAGCTTGAAGTTGACTTTTAAAAAATAAAGGTAGTATCATCTGATAAAGAGGTGATGCTATATGAATAAAAAATTAAAAATTATATTAATTACTTTATCTATAATATTTATTTTAGTAATTGCATTATTTATATTTTGCACTATTTTGACTGGTAATAATTCTTCTGAACAAGTACTTGCAAAATTAGAAAACAATAATATTTTAAATATTGTAGAAAATGTAATACAAGAAAGTCATTCTTCTAATGAGGTAAATTCTATTAATCAAATTCAAAATACTACTATACCATTAAGCACAAATGAAATCAGTACTAATGTGACCACTTCAAATGAACCTATTAACGAACCAAAAGACACATCTATCAAGACTGAACCTACTATTCAAACAAAAAAAGAAGAACAACAAAATACTACAAAAAATACAAAGCCAAAAATTGAACAGAATATAGAGCAACCTAGCCAACAGCAAAATGTAATAGAAAAGGAAGAAACTCCTCAAAATACTACAAAGGTAGAAGAACAAAAAGTAGAAGATAATTCTCGACCAGAACTTGCAAATACAACATATAGAAAAGTAAACAATTCTATTGTTCAGGAAGTTATAAGTATTTTAGATAAAGAAATTGCTAAAGATAAAGAGCTTGTTCAATTCGGTAGTAAAGCATTAGTAGGTAATAAGACTGATGCTTATAATAAAACTAGTGGATTTACATATCTTTTTGTAAAAGATATTGAAAAAGGTAAAATTCCCGGAAACTATGAAAGTTTTCCGCAAAGAGTAAAAAATAATGTTGGTGCATTTGGTAAATATTATGTATATGCTGAAGATGAATATACTTATGATAGTAGAGGTTTAAATCCAAAGTGGTCTCAAACATTAGTATGGATTTACGTTACATTTTAATAATAGCTCAAAGAAAAGCCTATAAGGCTTTTTTATTTTACCTAAAAGGAGGAAAATTTAATGAAAAAAACAAAGCAAATATTATCAATATTATTATTGATATGTATTTTATTTAGTAATTTGCAACCAATTTTTGCAAAATCACTCTCTCAAAGTGAGAAAGTTAATTTAGTATTCGACCATAACTGTATATCTGTATTAAAAATTAAAGGTCAAGATTTACTAAAAGGTGTTGCATATGTATATTACAAAGATCCAGATACTGGCATTAAATATCCTGCATTTTGTGTTCAACCAGATAAAGAGGGTGTTGGAACTGGAGCAGGTGATAGTTATGATGTTACTGTAAGCCAATTGAATAATCCTATTTTATGGAGAATGTTATATAAAGGATATGTAGGCTCAACTTATCAATCTTGGGGATTAGAATGTGATGATGATTTATATTTTGCAACAAAGACTGCAGTTCATTGTTTTGCAGATGGCTCAACACCAACTACTAAATATGAAGTTCCTAATCGTGTTGGTTGGGGTGAAAATGTATCTCTTGAGGATGTTCAAAGAAGAGGGGCTGCTGTATTAAATGTTGCTCAACAAATTTATGATTATGCCTATAGTAGTGCAGACAATTATATAAAAGCAACCGTCTCTGTAAATCCTTCTGGAAATCTAACTGAACAAAGTATTGGAGGTACAAAATATTTAGTACAAAGTTATTCTGTTACTGCCAACAAAGAACTTTCTTCTTATGAAGTTTCTATTTTAGACTTTCCAGAAGGTACAAGAATTTTAAACTCTGACAATGTAGACAGTACAAAAATGACTAATTCAACTATGAAAATTGCCATTCCATTAAAAAATGTATCTGAAAACTTTACAGGTTATATTAATATTACAGAAGCAAAGGTAAAATCTTTTCCTATATTCTATGGTGATTCTGGAAATGCAGATACACAAAATTATGTATTTATAGATCCATCAGAAGTAACAACTGCAAGGGCTACTTTAAATTTTAATGCTAATAAATCTAGTATTAAAATAATAAAAACAGATTCTGAAACCGGTGTTCCTCTTAAAGATATAGTATTTAATGTTAAATATGATAATGGAACTAATATAGGTGACTTTACTACTGATGCGTCTGGAAGTATTACTATAAACAATTTAAAACCAGGGAAAATAATAATCACTGAAAAAACTACATCAAGTCAATATATTTTAGACCCAACACCTACTGAAGTTACTCTTTCTTATGGGGAAAATAAAACTGTGCCTATTACAAATGGCCATAAAAAAGGAAATTTAATTATTCGTAAAGTAGACGCTGAAGATAATACTGTAGTTTTAGAAAATGTTACTTTCAAAGTATATGATGAAAATGATAATTTGGTGGATACTGTTCATACAGATAGTTCCGGTATTGCAAGACTTGATAATATCAATACTGGTACATATAAAATAGTTGAAACTGAAACAAATCAATTTTATAGATTAAATACAGATGAACATATTTTAAATATTGACCAAGCTTTAGATGGTGGAGGTTCTGAAATTGTAATTGAAAATGAAGCCAAAAAAGGATATATAGAAATACATAAATATGATAAAGAAGCACTTGAAAAATATAGTAAAAATTTAGGTGTTTCTGGGGTAGTTTTCGGAATTTTCGATGAAGATGGAAACAAAATACAAGAAATGACAACAGATTCAAACGGTTATGCAAAATCACAAGAATTACGATTAGATAAGAAATATGTTGTAAAAGAATTAAAAACTAGAGATGAATATATAAAAAATGATACCGAGTGGAAAGTAGATTTAATAAAAGATGGTATTGTTGACGGCTATGTTTATACCTTAAATATTACAAACGAGCACAAAAAGGGCAATTTATTTATAGAAAAAATAACTAAAGATGACCATACTATACAAATGGGTAATATAGAATTTGAATTATATTTAGTAGGAAATGGAGAAATCAAGTTATATATTGGCACTTATTATACTGATGCAAACGGAGAAATTTTTATTGAAAATTTAAATACAGGAAATTATATGTTAAAAGAAACTTCTACGAACAGATGGTATTATTTAAAAGATGATACTAAAATAGAAGTTAAATGGTTCGAGGAATATGGCAACACTAATGTTACTATAGAAAATGAAAAGAAAAAAGGAATTATTAAAATTATAAAAAGAGATAATGACTTTAATGAATATCCTTTAGAAAATATAAAGTTTAATGTATATGATGAAGATGATAATTTTATTGAAACAATTACTACAAATAGCGAAGGAATTGCTGAAAGTTCAAGATTACGAATTGATAAAAAATACTATGTTGTAGAAACTGAAACATTACAAAATTATATTTTAGATGATACTATTTACAATATTAACTTTATTGAAGGATTAACCAAAGACGAAATTGCGGATATTCAAACAGATACAATTTATACTTTAGAATTAAAAAATAAGCATAAAAAGGGAAACTTACTTATACACAAAGTAGATGCTGACGATAATTCTATTCCTCTTGAAAATATAACATTTGAATTATATGCAAAAAATGTAGACAAACCATATCAAGAAAATCAATTAATAGGAACATATAAAACTGATGCGGAAGGTAAAATAATAATTGATAATCTTTGGACTGGAGAATACTATTTAAAAGAAACAGAAACTAATATATGGTATAAATTAAATACAGATAATCAGCCTACAAAAATAGAATATAATGAAACTTCTGAATTAATTATCAAAAACGAAATTAAAAAAGGCTATATTACTGTAAATAAATATGATAGCGAATTTACTAATATAAAAATTCCACAGGTAGTTTTTAATATTTATGATGAAGATGCAAACTTCATTGAATCTATGACTACAGATGAAAACGGTTTTGCTCAATCTTCATTGCTACCAATAAATAAAGTATACTATGTTGTTGAAGTAAAAACAAATGACTTCTATATATTAACTAATGAATTTTTTAAAGTTAATTTTACTGAAAATATGACAGAAACCGACATTGCCAATATAAAAGAAGATTTAAAATATAGTTTAACTATTAAAAATGATGTTAAAAGAGGAAATTTACAAATATTAAAAGTAGATAAAGATAATAATACAATTCCAATAGCAGGTGTAAAATTTGATTTAATAGATGATACATCAAATACTGTTATTGAAACTCTTATAACAAATGAAAATGGTATTGCAACAGCTGAAAATTTAAGAATAGATAGAACTTATACTTTAGTAGAAAAAGAAACAAACTATAAATATAAGTTAAATCAAGAACCTATAACGAATATTGAAATACCTGCAAATGAAACGAATGTATTACATATAGAAAATGAGAAATTAAAAGGTAAATTAAAAGTAATAAAAGTAGATAGTGAAAATCATTCTGTTTTAATTCCAGATGTAGAATTTCAAATATTAGATAGTAACGGTAACATTGTAGAAACATTAGTAACAGACGATAACGGAGAAGCTGTAAGTTCTGATTTACTTTGTGTTGACGAAACTTACTATTTAAAAGAAACTAAAAATACTGACTTATATGAATTATCTGATAAAGTTGTAGAAGTTGTTTTAACTGCAGATGAAATAACTAATATTGTATTCGAAGATGATGCAAAAAGGAGTTCTTTAGAAGTAATAAAAGTAGATAAAGACAACACTGTATATAGAATTCCAGATGTTAGTTTTGAAGTATTTGATGAAACAACAAATGAAGTAATTGGAACAATTACAACAGATGAGAACGGAGTTGCTACAATAGACGATTTAAAGGTAACTCATACATATTCAATTAAAGAAACTATATCAAATTACAAATATAAATTAAATGAACAAGTTATAACTAATATTGTTTTAACACCTGATAAAATAACAAGCATACAATTTGAAAATGAAAAATTAAAAGGAAAGCTTAAAGTAATAAAAGTAGATAAAGATAATAAGGAATACAAAATCTCTGATGTTACATTTGAAATATTAGATAGTAATGGTAATGTTGTAGAAACATTAATAACAGATGAAAATGGCGAAGCAGTAAGTTCTGATTTACCTTGTGTTGATGAAATTTATTATTTAAGAGAAACTAAAACACAAGATACATATGTCCTATCTGATGAAGTTAAGGAAGTTGTGCTAACTGCTGATGAAATAACAAATATAGTATTTGAAAATGAAAAAATTAAAGGTAAATTACAAATAAAGAAGATAGATAGCAATAATTCTGAAAAAAAATTAAAAGGTGCTGTTTTTGGAATTTTTGATGAAAATAACAACCAAGTTCAAGAAATAATAACTGATGAAAATGGAATTGCTATAAGTGATGATTTAATAATAGGCAAATATTATTGTAAAGAATTAAATTCTGGTTCTGAATATTATTTATTAAATGAAGATACTTATGAATTTGAAATTAAAACAAATGGTGAAATCATTGAAAAAACTATTGATAATGAGCCTGTTGATATCAAGGTAACAGTTGATAAAACAGGAACTACTGAAATAAAACCTAGAGAAAAAGTATTTTATGCTTTTTCAAATATAGGAAATGCTTCAAATATTTATTTAGAAAATTTTAAATGGTTCGATTATATTCCAACAGATTATATTAGACTTGAAACAATGTCTACTGGTACATGGAATCAAGATTTAACTTATAATGTATATTATAAAACTAATAAATCTGATAAATATGTTTTATTTAAAGAAAATTTAAGTACAGATACGAACTATGATTTAGATTTTACTAAATTACAACTTGCTAAAGATGAATATATTGTTGAAACAATGTTTGATTTTGGCAAAGTAGATGTTGGATTTAAAAATTCAATATCACCTACTATGCAATGTAAATCATTAGACAGCCTAAATGATGGTCAAAAATTTACAAATACTACAAAGACAGTAGGTGTTTATTTTGATTTAACTGCTGAAGCAGATGATGACCATACTACTATTGTTCATAAACCAAAGGAAGAAAATGAGCCTGTCCTACCACGTACAGGAAAATAAAATTGTAATATATTAATCCTTTATAAATTGCTCTTCAAAAATTAATTTATAGGAGGATTTTTTTATGGAAATTACAGATGTTAAAATTTTTAAATCAAAGAGAGGCGGTCCAGTATTGGCCTATGCAAATGTCATTTTAGACAATCGTTTTATTATTAGAGGAATTACATTACTAGAAACAGAAAAAACAGGCAGATTTATTTCTATGCCTTCAAGATTATTGAGAAATGGAGAAAAATATCATTTTAGAGATATGTGCCATCCTATAGATAGCACAGTAAGAAATGAACTTACAGAAACTATTTTTGAAGCTTATGATCAATTTATTGAAAATGAAGAAAAATAGAAAATAATACTTCCTTTTATGCCCTTCAAAATCTTTATGAAAGGACTTTTTTATGATTATAAATGATAAATTAAAAAAAGAATTTTTAAATTTAAAGGAAAATATAAATTTGATAAATAACAATAGTCTTACAGACTTACAATTAGAAAATTTTTTAAGAAATTTTGAAAAAATAAGATATAACATACTATCTGAAATAAAGCTATATAATAGAGATGTTGAATTTGAATACGAAAAAATTAAAAATATTGATGATGAATACAAGGCTGAACTTAAGAACGATATATTAAAAATATACGTACCTGAAGTTATGCCATCATATAAATCCATAAAAACTCATACCCATAAGAGAATTTTGTTAAACATTGCAGAAATAACAAAACAATATAAAGGACTATTTGAAAATAATGAAGTTTTTATTTATATTAAATTATTTGATAACATTCTTGGTTGGGATGTTGATAATAAATATATTAAACCTATTGCAGATGCATTAATTTTATCTAATGTTATACAAGACGATAACATGACTAAAATGTCTTTTTGCGTACAAGGAGAATTTTCTGAAAATCCGCATACAGAAATCTATGTTTTTGATAATAAAATAATTGATGATTTTCTTAACGATATTGTATCTAAAAGTATGTCATTTCATATAGAAAAAAATTAAATGAAAATGACATAGATATATATTTCCTAAAATGTTGTAATATCAAGCATTTCAAAGGCTTAATTATATGCTTTAATGCGTGGAGGTAGATGTGCGATATCGCAAGATGTCGCATAGCTACCAAAGAACAGCTACTTGTTTTACTTTTAATTCCATTTGGAGGTGAACTCTTTTGAATTATTTTCCCAATAATAATGAAGAAATATCTTTAATAAAATTTTTAGCTAAATTTCAATATTTAAATATAACTGATTCAAAGTGCTTTTTTAGTTCTAAAAGATATTATAGGAATAGAATTAGTAACCTTATTTCTAAAAAATTTATAAAGAAAGTAAAATCTAATCTAGTTTTAGATGAACTAGGAATTGAATATGCACATCTGTTTAACTTCGAATATAATAAAAGAAATAGAAATAAAACATATTTATCAAGGCTATTATATTTAAGTCATTTAGCTGTTGTTTTTTATAATTGCAATTTAGTAACATTCACACCTTCTTTTGATATTAAAGATAAAAAAATATTCACAATAACATCTAGGCGATTTGTTGGCATACTTGATATAAATGGATTTGATTATTTAACCTATTATATTTCTAAAAAGCATGATAATAGGTATATATATTCTGTTATATATGATATTCAAAAGGAACGAACCTACAGAAATATAATTATACTAATTAACGATATTAAAAGAATAAATATAAATGCTTTTGCTTTTGGTACAAATAGAGTTTTAATAATAGAAGATACTATAGAAAATTTAGAAAAATTAAAATACTTACATAGTATAAATTGGTCTAAACTAATATGCGATTATTATAAAAAAGAAATGTTTTTATCAGAATATAATTTTTGTGATTTCACAGATTATAATCATAAATACATTTCTATTTTTTATTTTTTAGATGCAGAGAAAATAAATAGAATAAAATATTTTTTAAGAGAAAACAAAAATAAAACTGCAGATATAATTTGCAGTAATAATTTATTAACAATACTAAAAGAGCAACTTCCAAACGTACATTATGTTATAGCAGATATTGATAAATATATTGATAAGGTACGTAATGAATATGGTTAAAAGAATTTGTTTTTACATATTTTTATTTTTTTGTTTTATCTTAAATATTATTTTAGATTTTAATATAAAAAATTATATTGAAATATTAAACAAATGCTTTCAAAAAAATATTATACTAACAAGTAATTTATATATTACTATTTGCTTCATAAATGCCCTTATTTCAATTTTAATCATAATAGACATATTACTTGTCCTATTTAAAAAGCAAGATAAAAATAAAGGCATTAATTTTAAAAGTGAAGATGGTACTTATGGAACAGCAAACTGGATGTCTGAAAATGAAATATCAAATATACTAGGATTAAATGATATTCCCGGCATTATTCTAGGGAAATACAACAATAATTTAGTAAAACTTCCATTTGATAGTTATTTTAATAAAAATATATGTGTATTTGGTAGTAGTGGTAGTATGAAAACAATTCGGCTTTCTATTAACAAATATATTAGAATTATCTAAATATAAAAAATCAATCATAGTAACAGATCCAAAGGGTGAAATTTATAGAACTACTTCAGGTTATTTTAGAAGTATAGGGTATACTGTAAAGGTTCTTAATTTAAAAGATATGAGACATTCTGATAGATGGAATCCTCTAGGAGAAAATGAAAATATAACTGATGTTCAAACAAGCTCTGATGTTATAATTTCTAATACACAAAGACATGATAAACGGCGGAGATGAATTTTGGCCACGTGCTGAAGAAAATTTGCTAAAGGCATTTGAATTCTATTTTTTAGAAACAATATCAGATAAAAATGATTTAACAAATGTATATAAACATATTGCAAATGGAGATATTGTAGAAATAGATAATATGTTTAAGAACTTACCTTTAGAAAGTCCTGCACGTATGTCTTATAATATATTTGCAAGTGGTTCTGATACGATAAAAGCAAGTGTTATAACTGGACTAGGAACAAGACTTCAAATGTTCCAGAACGAAGATTTACAAAAATTAACTTCTGAAACAGATATAGATTTAGCACTACCCGGAAAGCAACCGTGTATATATTATATTATAACAAGTGATATGAACTCATCATTTGATTTTATCGCATCATTATTTTATACTTTTTTATTCATAAAATTAGTAAGGTATGCAGATTCAAGACTTGATGGTAAATGTGAAAATGAAGTATTTTGTTTTTTAGATGAATTTGCAAACATACGGACAAATTCCTGATTTTAACAAAAAGATATCTACCGTCAGAAGTAGAGGGATTGCATTAATTCCTATTTTACAAAATATAGGTCAATTTAAAAATAGATATCCAAACGATTTATGGGAAGAAATTATAGGAAATTGTGATGTTCGTATAGGCATGGGAATGACAGATGTTTTAACAGCTGAGTATTTCTGTGATATGATAGGTGTATCAACAGTCGAAACTTCTTCAGTACGAAAATCTAATTCTATAGAAGGTGACATTACAGAATATGGTCAAAAGAATATATCGACTTTGAAAAGAAATTTATTAAATGTAGATGAAATATTAAGAATACCATCGAATAAATTATTAATTAATTTAAGGGGCAATAAACCATTGCTTTTAGATAAAATCATATATAAAGAGCATCCTCTTTTTAAGAAATTAAAAGATTCTCCTATTAGTGAATATAATCCTAAATGGGTTAAAAATGTTAGTAATGGTATACAAATAGAAGAATTAAAAAATAAAAATGTGCTTAAAAAGAAAGAAAAAATAGGTTGGGATAATTTCTAAATATATTCTACAATTAATTTGAAAGATAGTAAATTTTTGTTTAAAACAATATTTTACTCTTGAAAAATATAAAAAAATATAATATAGTAGTTAATATAGAAAGTGAGTTAAAGCAGGTGTGTGTGTTACCTCTAAACCTCGATTATGGTCGAGAGTGAGGAGGTGGTCATTATGGTAAATTTTTTACTTTTCCCTATTATAGCATTGATGATTTCAATAACCATAAATGTCGCCTTGTTGTGTATTATATACATAATTTGGATTGACAAGCAAATATAAAAAACACCACACTTAGCTTGGCTGAGCTATGTGGTGTTTACCAAAATATTTTAGGTAACGCACATTGTCTGTGGCTACTCATTTTCTATCTTTATTATATACACTTTTTTTATATTTGTCAAATTATTTGAAATATTAATATTTTATATAAATCAGAGCGATAACATATATCACTAATATAGCATTTATCACTAAAAAGGTAAATGCTTTTTAATTTGTCTATAAAGGGGTGAGATAATGAATGAAATAGCAAAAAAAGAACTTATAAGAAGTAAAGAAGAAAAACGAATATTAACAGGCAAAATTTCTGGTATAGAAGATGAGTATTATAAATTAAAAAATGAAAATATACCTTGTGCAATACTTTGGTATGAAGATATAAAAATATTAATTCCTAGTACACATTTAGGAATTAACAAATTAAATAAATCAATTATTAGAGGCATGATTGGAGCAGAAATTGATTTTATTATAATCGAATTTGATTCTATCTCTAATATTGCAATAGCAAGTAGAACGGATGCCATGAAAATACGAGCCAATTTAGAATTGCCTAAACTAAAGATAAATGATACTGTGAAAGTCAGAATTCTTGCTGTTGGAGTAAAACATGTTTTAGTAGAACTATATGGTAAAGAAGTTACAATAAAAGCTGATAATCTGCAACACACTTATATTCTAAATTGTAAAGATTTATATTCTCCTGGAGAATATTTAAAAGTACGAATAAAAAATATAGATATTGAAAAGAATCTATTTGAATTAAGTGCAAAAGATTTTACAGAAAATCCTTATAGAAATATTAGAAAATATATAACTGAAGGAGGAGAATATATTGGAAAAGTAATTGCCTTTCCTAAAAATAATAGTGGTATTATAGTTCAGCTAGATTTGACAAATATTACTTGTTTAATACGAATTCCTGCAAGGTTTAATAATTATCCTCACTATTTGGATAATGTATTAGTAAAAATAACAGAAATAAAGGTAGAAAAGAAACTGATTTATGGTTATTTAATAAGAGATTTTTAAAATTAAATTTTACAAAATAATACTGTTTGCTTGTTTTTTATTGAAAAAAGTATTAATATAGTTACAACCTTTCAATGTCAGAGGGTAGTCTTTACTTAAAGACGGAAAGGGGGCATTTAGTATGACAGCTCATGATGCAATTCTTCGCTTAGTGGATTTGTTGATGTTAGAGAAAGACAAAAATACACAATTACAATTAGAACTTCAACAAGAAAAACAAAAGCAAGATGAACAATCAAACAAAGACTAATAGTAGCAATACATAGTCGGCAGGGTAGATGGTTGCAGTCTACTCTGTTTTTTTAGGCAAAAAAAATATGTGTGTAGTTGCAATACACACACGCATTTAGTGTTGACAGCTCACGACAAACACATTTATTTTGTACTTAAATAATAGCATATTATTTATAATTTGTCAAATCAAACATATAAAAAATATGTTATTAGAACAAGTTATAATTATTATATGCTAAATCATGAAAAAATCAACACTTTAAAAATATTTTTTAGGAGGAATTTCTATGTTAGATGATAAAAAATTAAAAGTATTAAATTTCTTACAAGATTTTGGATGTGCTAAATTAGAGCATTTGCAAGTATTATTTAATGATAAAAATAATAATTTTAAACATGTATTAGTCAATAATATGGTAAGTAAAAAAGGAGATATATTTATTCATAATACAAAAAAGATAGATGAAAAAATGTTAGTTGCATTAGATATTCTTTGTAAATATAAAAATAGATTATTTAAATATTATTTAGGATATAAGCCCATATTTATATCTTTTCTAACTAAAGAGCATTTACTATATCATATAATAGTAGCAGATGAAGAAAATAAGAATGGTATTATAAAATTAGTAAATTCTTACCCTATGTCTCTTCCTAAAGCTGATAAGTTAATTTTAGCTTTCAATGATGATAGCGAATTAGAAAATATACAATGTAATATACCATTTTTGTATACTACATATCCTAATTTAGAAGTTATAAATGAATAATTATATCTTGATTTTAAATACATTGTATGATATGTTTAATTTATAAATGAGTTCATATATTAATTATCTTACAAATTAAAAGCAGGTATATAAAATGAACCCTCCTTATTAAACTTTTTTGTCTAATAATTTAGGTTCAGTACAATATCCTGCTCTTTTATTTTATAACTCCTTTGATAATTCCTCTAATGATACTTCCTCATTGGTCTTTTTGTTAAAAATCTTAATTTCAAAATCACATAATTCTGCATAATTTATAATAGTTTGAAAATCCGGTTGGCTATTTTCTCTCTCATAACTTGAAATAGTATTATCTGCTATGGCCATTTTAATTCCAATATCTTTTTGAGTAAAATTTGTATTTATACTTCTCATATTTTTTAATATATTACCTATTGAAACTTGCATTCTGGTACCTCCAATAGGATTATTACAAAAAAATATAAAATTTTCACAAAATTGCAAGAAACTTGCAATTTTATTTTTTTGTGTTATAATCACATACAATAAAGGTAGAAGAAAAAAAGAAAGATTAAATATTCGCACTATTTATCCTTCTTTTCTATGGTTATTTTTAAATTATGCACATTCGCAATTTGTAACAAAGTTTTCACATCATAGTTTCTTGTCCCTAATTCAAATGCTTGTATTCCCTTTTCACTACGATGTATCGTTGCACCAAAATTTTTTTGAGTTAATTCAGTCCATTCTCTAATTATTTTTATTATTTCCTGTGGACTATACTCATTTGCTATAATTTTCATTATACCACCTTCATTTATAGTATGCATAATTATATAGTAAGTATTAGATTTTGGTTGAAAACACCTACATTTTGTATGTGTGCATATTTTCTTCTATTTTACAATTTTGTAAGGAGGAATTTGTATGATGAAACTTCAATTAAAAAATTTAATTTTCATTCTACTGTTAATGGTAATAAATACTATTATTTCTTTTTCCATAACTTATATTTTCGGAATACAGAATATCGTTATATTTAAAACATTATCTTTTATTTGCGATAGTATAACCTATGAAATTTTGATATTTATAGCACTATCTATTATGGAGGGAATTATTTATGAAATAAAGAAAAAGTGTTAATATTTTTTTATTAAGCAAAATCCAACTCATAGAAGTGAGTTGGATTTTATTTGATGTGAAAAAATAATAACATCTTTCATAAAAAACTAGAGAACATTCATAAAATATTAAAATATTTTTTTAATACTAATCAAAGAGAATATCCATAAGATATAGAAACTTTTCTTGATGAATTACCCTTTACACCAAAGTAGATTTGTATTTTTTGCCCTTTTGTCACAGGAGTTGATAAAGAAAATTCATATCCATCTCCATCATTAGAAGCAATTACTCTTCCAGTATATGCTTCTCTAATTTCTACTATAAGAGATACTGCTCCTAAACCATCCGCTTGAGAATAATAACCAAAAATCTCTAATGTTCCAGAATCTCCCATAGTTTTAACCGGAGTAATATTAAAACCTTGCATAGTAAAACTACCTGCATCTCCTACTCCAGCATACCATGTTTCTGTACCTGCCATCGGTAAAATACCGTATTCTGTTCTTGATCCTAACGCGACAACATTTTGAGTAGCTAACGCGGTAGTTGAAAACATAGAACATAACATTAAGGCAGCTAATAAGCAAACACTGATTTTCCGTTTCACTATAATCCTCCTTCTTTTATTCTCTAGTTTTTTATATTTTAAATCATAAATTATATGATATATATAAAACATATAATAAAATATATTTTAGCATTAAAATGCAATTTATGAACAAAAGTGTAAATAAGTGTAAATTTTCTACATTATTCTATTTTCTTTCTAACTCTATTACTATGTCTTTTCCTTGAAAACTAAAGTGTACTTCTATTCTATTAGTCATGGTATATTTATTAATATTAAATATTTGTTGATGTTCAATTTCTCCATTATAAGAATAATGCGTCATTTTGTTTTCACTATTACTTTCACATGGATAGAATATTTCTCCTTTTTCATTTACTATATATTCATCTTTTATAAAAACATTTCCTTTCATAAAATTTTCCTTATAAATTTTCTTATATTCATCAATTTTTTTCTTCTTTACTTCATCCGAATCATTTTCGTCATAAACAGCCTCTATTTTTGTACAAAATTCAAATTCCATTTCTGTATCAGATAGTACTGCTTTACTTACATTTATAGTATTATCATTACAATTTATAACATTAAGTATAACATTTTCCCTATTATAAAATTTCTCTGGTATATTTACTTCTATTCTCCAATTTCCAGTTAGTTTTATAACTTTTTCATTCATATATAGTTCTATATTGTTAAATTGAATTGTTATTTTTTTACTTTTTGGAAAATTACTTGAAAATATATTATATACTATATAAATTAAGTTATCTTCACTATTTCTTAATTTAATATATGAATTCATTGCATTGTTCATATATTTTAAATTATCAGGATAGTCTTTGATATCATCTTTATTTTTATAATAAAGAACATTATTATCATCATCAACTATAATAATATCTGGAATATTAATATTAATTATTTTATCTACATCTAAATTATTATCCAATTTAAAATTGACTGTAAAATCCAAATTATAATCATCCATTAATAAATTATCAATTTTAATTTCAGAACTTTTTGATTGTATGTATTCCATATTTATATTTCCTATATATCCATTATGTATAGCAGTATCTACCCCTTTACTATTATTAAAAAAATTTATTACAAAATTAGAAATATCTTCTGCAAAAACTATTCCTGTAGTCAATATCATACATGCACATGCATATACCAATATTTTTATAAAAAATGTTTTCTTTATTCTTTTTTCATATGAATTTATTGAAATATCATTTATAGTATTTTTTATCATTTCGTTATAACTATTGGGCTCTGAAATTTCTTTTGATAATAATATTTTTATATATTCATCTACATTATTCATTATACTTCCTCCTTATATAATTCTTTTAACTTGCTTCTCGCTCTTAACAATCTGGATTTTATAGTATTTTCACTAACTTTCAATATTTTACTAATATCTTTAGTTGTATAATTTTCCATATAATATAATATTACTGCCATTCTTTCATCATAATTCAAATTACTAACTATTTTATAAAAATCTATATTACTATCAATTCTTTCATTTTCATCTGATGTTATATATGTATCTAAATCAATATTTTCATAATAAGCATTATTTTTGGAGTTCATTTTATATATTTTATTACATTTATTTATTAATATCTTTATAATCCATGTTTTAAAGTATTCATTGCGTTTTAGTTTTTTTATTGACTTGTAAGTTGCTATAATGGTTTCTTGTACAGCTTCATTAATATCATCTTCACAAGTTAATCTTATTTTAGCAATTTTTAGTAGGTCATTCTTTATCATATATATAATTTCAGAAAAAGCTTCTTTATCACCTTGCTTGGCTAATTTTACTAATTCTTCCATGTATTCTCCTTTCGCAAATCATTTATGTTTATATTAACAAATTTTTCATTACTATATTAACTATATCCTTTGATAAATATTATTTAAAACTGCACAAATAACAACTTTTACAGTCGGTTTAATATCATCCATAAAATTAAAATATTGTCTTTTATATTCCATAGAACAATTTATGTCCATATAATCAGTAGCTTTACATATATCAGCTTTTATTGTGTGTATTGATTTATGATATTTTTTTGCTATTTTTGGATATATGTCATTTTTCAAATCAAAATTATCTAAGATATCTTGAATATAAATAATATTTATTGCATCAATTAAATACTGCGTACCTTTATGCGTTATATTAAAATGCAACTTTTTTAATTCATCATATACATTATATCTTATATTTTTTAAACTCTTTTTTATCTTTTTCTCGTTAATTAATTCATTAACTGACTCTATTATTTTATTAATATCATTTTTTTCGTTTAAAAATGCATGTATCATTTGATTTTCTATTAGTCTACCATTACTTTTCTCTTCTGAAAAGATTATAAATGAATCTTCATATTGTTGCTTTTTTAAATCTGATAACATATCAATAACTTGGATTGCATCGTATTTAGGCAAATTTAACTTTAATAGTATAATATCAATATCATCTTTATTATTCAATATTTTTAAAGTTTCCTCTCCATTTATTGATAAATTACATATCCTTACTTCATCTGAATTAATCTCATCCATTAATTTTTTTGAAAAAAGTATATTATCATCTGCAATTAATACATTTACCATTTCTACATCTACTCCTATATTTT
The DNA here is from genome assembly GCA_947593355.1 of uncultured Clostridia bacterium. Taxonomy (GTDB): domain Bacteria; phylum Bacillota; class Clostridia; order TANB77; family CAG-508; genus UMGS1663. The sequence goes on from CANQDO010000002.1 coordinate 31,505, forward strand.
TATATATTAGAGTTCTCGTCACATAAAAATAGTTGCATTTTTTGGTAATTTTTTTAATTATTTTTAAATTTATTATACAATATATTAATAATCAATTCTTTATGAGATGCTATGTATATGTAATATTTTTGAATTTCATTGCCATAATTTATAATTTCAAGAAACTTAGTATATAACTTATTATTATAAAATAATACTTTTTTTATTTGTTCTATTATTTGATTATACAATTTTTTCTTTTCTTTTATTATTTTATTATAATTTTGTAATTGTTTTTTTCTATCATTACTAATCTTATTAAAAGATTTTATATAATAAATATAAGAATTTAATTCACATATTTGTCTTTGTGCTAAAGATAGTCCTTCGTAATACTTTAATAATATTTTACTGTCATCATTAATTTCTAATATTTTTGATAATTCATGATAATAATAATTATTAGCCTTTTTTATTTTTTTATCTTCTGATATAAGATCAAATAATGATAAATCTTTCATTTTATCGCCTCTTTCAAAATTCGTAACATATTACGAATTTTATTTTATCATTATTATGTATTCTTTGCAAATAGACTTTTTTACACCTACCATTTTCGTAATACTATCTGTTAAAAAAGTTTATCTTTATTGATATAATATTTTTTAAGGAGGTTTTTCTTATGGCAGTAATAGATGAAGATAATTTCAAAGAAATACTTTGTAATAATATAAAAAAATATAGAAAAGAAAGTCAAGAAATTGTGGCTGAAAAAGCGCAAATATCTTCTGATACATTATCTTTAATAGAAAGGAGACTCACCATTCCAAATGGAATTACTATTTTAAAGATATCTAATGCTTTAAATGTAACTCCCAATCATTTATTAAAAGAGTTAATAAATAATAAAGGTCTATGTACCAAAGACATTTTATATCATGAAATTGCCAATTTATCCCAAGAACATTTAGAGTTTATTTTATATACAATAAATTTTTTAAAAAAGCATATTTAATAATTTAATTGCATAAACCATTAATTTTAATAGTTTTGTATTTTATATATTATCATAGCTTGTTTTTTTCATTTGTCGAATTTTGTATTATTAGTTTAATTTTTATATAAAAAATAAAATTAGATTTTATAAATCTAATTTTATTTAATTCATTTTTTATCAATTATTGATAATTTCCTTATTATTAAATTTTGTTATTATTAGCTTAAGTAATACTACTATATGTATTACATATATAGTTACTGAAGAAAATGGATTTACTCCATTAATATCACTAATTTGCCCAAATAGATATTTACTAAAATCCCAATTATTTGTAATCAAATATCTTGTTACCATCGACAGTGTAGCTACTTTTGACCATTCAGCAATTATTGAACTAAATAGTAGATATATAATTAATGTTAATATCATTGACATTGCTATATTTTTATTAAATAAGCCTATTATCATACAAAATAATATAATAATAATATACATTGGTAATTTAGCAATTGTTGTTAACAATAAATAGCTAAATAGGTTCATTGTTATTACTTGCTCATTACTATAATCATATCCTATAAAATCAAGCGTATAACTATCAAAACCAAAAACTACTCCACCTACTATGTATTGAGAAATAATAACAAATAGTATTGTAATTATTACTGTTATAATACAAGCTATTATTTTAGAAATTAAAATTGTACTTCTTTTATGTGGTTTTATAAATAATTTTTTTATTGTTCCTTTATTATATTCTTCTGTTATTATTATACAAGATATATATATTGCTATTATAACTATAATTATATCAAAATGCCTAAATACTCTAATAAGAGAATTTCTAGCATCTACTTCATTTGCTGTTATTAAATTATATGTATCTTGTGCAATATCTAATTCAATATTATTTTGTATTGCATATTTGCATAATTCAACTTTTGCTTTACTTTGTTCCATATATTTTTTTTGATCTGCATTAGTTTGTTCTAGATTTTCATATGATTTATATATATAATAGTATTCCCTACATGCTTTTATATATTGATTCATCTTAATATTATTAAATTCTATATTATTGTTTATTCTCATTTGATATAGCTCGATTTCTAAATCTATCTCCCCATTGTTTCTTTCTTTTGCTTTCTCTTTTCTCTCTGTTAAATTCTTTATTTTTAAGTTAACAAATTCTTTCCAATTATCATTGTCTAATACTTCTATATACTCTTTAATTTTTTCTTTTGCTACATTATATTCATTTTCTGTTATATTTAATTCTTTATTAAATTCATAATTACTTACTATTTCTAGATTTCTTATTATATCATGGTTAATGTCAGTAGTAACATTTTCCATAGTGTGATTTTCTTTTTCCTCGTTTAAAGCATATCTTTGCCATGAATCTTTATTATATCTATTATATATTTGTGAAAAATGTAATTGTACAACATTTCTAACATATTCTTCTATTTTAATATTTTCAATATTGTTTTCCTGCTTTTCAATTAATTTTTCATATATAGATATTGGTATATCGAAAGTACCCATACTTTCTGGAATAACATTTTGATCTGGATTTTGATAGTTGAAAATCATGATAGCAATAAGTGAAATTATTAGCAAAAAATATATACTTTTTCTTTTAAATATTTTTATTAATTCATTTTGTACTAATTTAATCAATTGTATTTTCACCTACTTTTTTCATAAATGCATCTTCTGAAGTTAGGATTTCTTCTTTAACAGAAAAAACTTGATATTTATTCTGTATTAGTTTCTGGATTACTTCAGATATAGTATCTTTAGATACATACATTTTTACAGTATTTTTATTTATAATTTCAAATTTAAAACCTAGATTTATTTTATCTAAATTTTCTACTCTGTCTAACTCTAAAATATGTATTTCTGTTGTGGTAGACTTAAAGTTTTCTATTGTATCATCTGCAATTATTTTTCCGTTTTTTATAGCTATAATTCTATTGCATAATTTATCTATCTCATTTAGATTGTGGCTTGATATTAAAATGGCAATTCCTGCCTTAGATAGCTTTTTTATTAAATTTCTAATTTCGATGATTCCTTCTATATCTAATCCATTTGTAGGTTCATCTAATATTAAAAGTTCTGGCTCATTGATAATTGCTTCTGCTATACCTAGTCGTTGCCTCATTCCTAATGAATAGGTTGAAACTTTATCTTTTATTCTATTTTCTAATCCTACTATTTTGGCTATTTCGTATATTTTGTCTTTACATATATTTTTATAGTTATTAGCTGCTAATTTTAAATTATCATATCCTGATAAATACATATATGCATCAGGTGTTTCAACTATCGCACCAACTCTTTCTATTGCTTTTATGAAATCTTTTTGAATATCGTATCCATTTATATAAACTTTTCCATCTGTTAGTTTCATTAAACCTAAAATTAATTTTATAGTAGTAGTCTTTCCTGCTCCATTTGGACCTATAAATCCTACAATATCTCCTTTTTTTAGTGAAAAAGAGATATCTTCTACAATTACTTTATTTTTTATTTTCTTTTTTAATTTTTCACATTTTAATACTTCCATTTTTTCCTCCTTATTTAGCCAAAGTACTTACTATATATTTTCTATTTCCTTATTTTTAAAAGCAATAATTAATAATACAAAAAAAATTATTATGCTAATTACAGATATTATACAAGGCTGTATAAGTTCATTGGATACATGTATCATTTCTCCAAATAAAAAATTACTCAAATCCCAGTTATAAATAACCAAATATTTACTTACATCATTTAGTATAAATTCTATTTTAGGCAATAAATATATTCCTAAAGATGTTAATATATTTATTGCTATATTATTTGTAATAGTTCCTATTAATAATATTATTAAATTTATTATCAGATACATTGGTATTTTGCAAAGAAGTATTAATGCCATATAATAATATAAGTTCATGGTGTTAATATCTTGTGTTATTCTATCATATCTTATTGCCTCAAGACTATAACTATCAAATCCAAATAAAAGACCACCTAGTATATATTGAAAAATAATAATGCACATTGTTATTACTAAAAATATTAATATGCTTGTTATCAGTTTTGAAAATAAAATATCTACCCTTTTATGTGGCTTAATTAATAACCCTTTTATTGTTCCAGTATTATATTCTTCTGAAAGTATTGTGCTTCCAATATAAATAATAAAAAAAATAATAATTATATCGAAATTATTAAAAACTTTCATAAAATTAATTCTTGCATCTGAAGGCAATGTTATATTTTTATTTTCTGAATTTAATAATATATTGTATCTTATATTATTTTCGATTGCATATTTTTCTAGTTTTACCCTTTCTTCTATGTTAGAATATTTCTCCGTAATTGTTAAATCTTCATAATTTACTAAATAGAACATATCTTGCTTATATGCCTGTTTATATGCTTCAGATATATCTATATTAGGACTGATGATTTTTTGAAATAAATTATATCCTGTTATTATAATTATTGCTATAATTAGCAATATATAAATATTTTTTCTTTTAAATATTTTTACAAATTCATTTTCTATTAATTGAAACATTTTTTCTCCTACTCATAATATTTTTATTATATATATATCATTGATTAATTTTTTTGTAAATATTAAAATGGAGACATAAATACTATGTCTCCACCTATAGGGGATTTGAAGTCACTAGTTACTTACTGTTTGTGGAAAATTATATTATTCCCAGTAGCATGTTACATATACATCAGCAGACGTACCTAATGCTGTCGCTGTCAGTGTATATGTGCCAGAAATCGGCAAAAAGAAGTTGTAAACAGCCTCATCATTCGGTCCTAAATACCAATCATTAGAAATGATTTCTCCATTAGGATTAGTCAGGTACAATGTTAAAGCTCCGCCGTCTCCTGAACTCTGGCTAATCATACGGAAATTCTTATAGAACCCAATATAGCTATCCAATGTAGGATAACAGCTAGCCGTACCGTTCCACTGCCCAACCTTCATAGAGCCAGGATTGTTAATCGGCATAATCTCTCCGCCATCAGCCGACACCTTGAACTGAACAACATTTTTTTCTGTTACATCTTCAGCCGCGAATGCCGAGAACGATCCTCCGACTACCATAACTACTGCCATCATTAAAATGGCAAACCGCTGTACTAAAGTCCTTTTCATTTGATTACCTCCATTTTTAGATAAACAAATCCCCTATATATTGACAAGCTTGTCTAAGCTTATCAATTATAATTTTAGCATTTTACATAAAGCAAGTAAATAATACTTGTTTACTCTTATTTATACTTTTTTAGATTTATATAAGCTTTCTTATTTTATTTGATTAGCTATTGCTTTAATATTGAGTAATATAAAATTACTTATAATTCATAATTTTATTCGATTTTAATGTATAAAATACATTAAAATTTTCATCAAAAATATCTTTAAATTCTCTAATATATTTCATTTCTAAATTGTATCCTAATGGAATTAAATCTTTAAAAACCCTTTTTATAATATAATCAAGATTTTTATTTGTCTCTTTTCTTAATATAAATACAATATTTTCAATATTTGTATTATCTAATACTTTTAATATTTGATATGAATTATTTATATTAGAAAAAGCTATTACTGGTAGCTTTAAACTATCTCTTATTAAATTACTTAACAATATACTATCTGTTAAAAATACTGTTTTTGTATTCACATTAATATTACTTTTGCTAATCCAATTTTTAGTACCTGTTCCATTTATTCTGCTATTACTAGAAAACCATATATTTTCCATTTCATTATATGGGTTATCTAAATTTATTGACAATGCTTGTATCCTATTCATTTCATCAAATACAGGGATAAAGAAGCCTTTTGCATAAGAAAAATTCCAAGCAAAATCTTCTTCTTGATAAAATCCTGGTATTCCCTCCAAGTTGTAGTGGCTTTTTAAACATTTACAAATTAATCTTCTTTTTATATAATTTTTTGGGATAGTTCTATACATTTGATTTTCAATAGTACTATTTAGAAAACCATGCTCTTGTAAATATTTTTTATGTTTTGCATCTAACTTCAGCATTTCTAAAAAAGATCTATAAGTTTTATCTCGTTCTTCAATATCTGATATTAAATTAATAGGAGATATAGTAATATTACTTTTTTCTATTGAAAAACATTCTCTTTCTAGTAATTCCTTATATGCTTTTTTAGTATCTATATGTCTCATTTTAGCATATAAACCTATAGAGAAACCTCCTATACCACATCTACTACAACAATATTTATTATTAATTGTATTCAAACTTAATGTAGGAATTTTAGAGTTTTTGTTATATCCGACAATAGGGACAAATACACTTTACTTCTATTCCTCTTTTATCTATAATTTCTAATGATAATTGATATGCAACATTTAATATACTAATATGTTTTTGAACTTCTTGAAAATCTAATTTATTCATAACATTTTCCTTTCTTTTAAATAATAAATAAAAAAGTAGACTATTGCACTTTCTAGTTATATTTTAAATAAAGACAAAACATTTTTTAATTTCTCTTCAAATTCATTTTTAGAAATAACTTTTACATTCTTGTTATCTTCCAAGTATTTTCTTATCTCTCCTTCAGTGTATATTTGTTTATTTAAAGAATATTCATATGAGATACAACGACCACTTATAAGAGTAACAATCATTAAATATTTTTTATTAGTCCATATTCCAAAATATGTACTTAAACCATCATATGGATTAGTTCCTTTTAGGAAAATATTTTTGGGATTTTCCACTTCTATTGATTTTTCTTCTTTTACATATTTATTTTTTACATAATTAATAATCATTTTTATCTCCCTTCTTATGCTACAAGTCTTTCTTCTTGTAACTCGTACTTTTCTATTTTATCTATAAATTGATTAGCACATTTTTGTATTTTATTTCCTAAATCAATAACAACTTTTGTATCTCCTTTTGCCCATTTAATAATATAATTAAAACTACACTTTGAAGTATCTAGTCCGAAATGATCTGCTACAATGTATGCAATAGATTCAACAAAAACTTCTGATAAATCTCTGTTAGTTTTATAATTAAAATCATCATATAAGGCATGTGCAAGTTCATGCAGTAAAACGGCTGCTTTATCATCTACAGATAAAGTATTTTTTATTACTATATTTTTTCCTTTAGGATTATAATATCCATCTGCACCACCTAATATTTCTTCTTCAGTAATAGGAAAATTACTAAAAGATTTTAATTTTTCATAAAAATAAGACATATCATCACTATTAAGAGTTTGATTTTGCAATGGTATATCTTTACCTGTAGTTTGTGAAATATCATAAACATATACATATCTATAAGCATTATATTGAATTGTCTCTGTTTCTTCTATTTCTTCTCCATCTTTAATTTTCTTAACCTTTTTATCATATTCACGTGGAATAGGTGCTATAATCCATATTTTTTTAGAACCATTTATAGGACTTCTTCCCAATTTAAGCCATTTTGATTTTCCTGCTACTTGTGTAGCATCTGGAAACTGACTAAAAATTAAAATAAGATTATTAAAACTATAATTTCTAAAATTTTTTTGAAATTTTAAAAATTTTTCATAATCTCCATCATTTATTATTTTCTGTAATTTATTTACAATATTTTCAAACATTTCTTTTGTTCTATTTGAAATACTTTTATTTAGTTTTCGATTCATATTATTTATCCTCCTATGCAACAAGTTTTTCTATTTCATATCTTGTATTTTGTATTTGAACTTTTTTATGATATTTTTCTTTTTGATTTATGAATTTTCTAAAGTTAATCCATTTATCCATAAATTCTAAATGTTCAGCTGTAAAATTTGTACTATGATGTGGAAGTTCTTTCTGTACTATATTTTCATCTCTAAATTCTATAGTAATAAAAGATTTATTAATATTTTGTAATTCTCTAATAAAAAATATTTCTGTTTCACCATTTGAATACTTATCTAAATATATACCACCTACACAATTATCCTGCTGAATACCTTCTTCTATTATGCTATGAACACTTGGCGCTGGAAATATAATGTACTTATCATCTGAATATATATATTTTGAAAGTTCTAAAAATCTTAAGTAAGTAGGAAATTGAATATTTATATTTTCATTCATTTCGATTTTTCTTTGTAATTTATCATGTCTTGAAATTAAATTACGAGGAAATAAATCTTTTTTTGATTTATAATTTAATGCTAATTTTTTTGACATAACAAGATAGTCTCTGTATATATTTAAGTATTTCATTCCTTTTGGATAACTATTTAATTTATATAATGGTATAAATTCGGCAATTTCTTTTAATTTTTCTATATTTCCAATATAAATATTATTTTCATATTCTAACATGATTTCTAATATTTTATTATCATATAAGAATTTAACATAGTTGTAATTAAATCTATAACATTCTTTAATTAAATTATAATCTTTCTTTTTAAATAATTTCAGTAATTTAAGTTCTCTATAATTTATATCATTATCTTGCATAAATTTAAGATAATCTTTAGTTAATCCAAATCTTTTATGAAAACTACCATTTTTATTAAGTTTTTTTGCACTAAAACATAAATTATATAATTTCATATTCCATAATAATTCAAAACTCTCATATGCTGCAAGTTCTATAGCATCAATAAAGTTGCATGGATAAAATTTTAAAGTAAACTCTTTAATTGGTGCAAATTCAAATTTAGTTCCTTTTATCATTTTGTTTTTATTAAATGGATATGTAGTATAGTCACTAAAAAATCTAATTCCATTATATTCTCTCCAATTAGCATTTTTACTACTATAATGATATATTTGCATACTACCTAAATAGAACCATACTGCATCACTTAAAAATTTACCTTTTCCTGGTATAATTCTACAATATTCTTCAACATCGTTTTCCATCTGTCTAGTTTGATAATTATAGAATGTTTCTATTTCGAATACTCTTGTAATGATATTTTTATTTATTCTTTGAACTAAATTAACTGATTTTTTAAAACTTTGTATATATCTTGCATTTTTGCTAACTACATAAATTTCTTTTTTACAATTAGGACATTTAAAATAATCTGATATTTTTACTTTTTTATCATAAAAACTATGCTGACAATTAGTACAGTAACATTCTTTTAATTTTGTATCTTTTATAATATAATGACACATTTCCGTTTGTTTTTTTATAAATTCATTCCAGTGTTTTGGCAATTTGCATTTCTTATTAATTTCATCCATCATTGTATCAATTTCTTCTTGTTTCATTATGCAACACCTCCAAAAAGAGATATTTGAGATGCTTCTTTATTTTTTTCTATTTGTTCCTTTGCTTTTTCTAATGAAACAATATTATTTTTCGAAGTTGTTTTTTGTTTTTTACTTTCTTTTTTTGTTGTTTTATTCGTATTAATTTTTAAAAAGGAATTTGGTAAAGAATAATACATAACTGCCCAAGAAAATACAACTTTATTTTCTATATAATTCCAACCATTTTTCATGTGCTCTCTAGCTTTATTTTTGATAAATCTAGACATATCATCAACATTTTTTTCTTCATTAAGATATTTTTGTTCCATATCTTCTCTTGATAGTAAATAATTAACAACTTCTAGTAAAGCAGTATCTTCTTGGTCCTTTACTTGTTCTTTTAATCTATCAAAACCATTCATTATTATTTTTCTCCTTCCATTTTCTTGAATCGTTTATATAAATCTTTTTTTGATTGTCTTTCCATATACATTTGGTAATTTTTTAAACCATATTTATTTATTTTTTCTTCTTTTTCTTTTAGCACAGCATCTATTACATTTTCTACTTCATTAAAGTCATAAAAGCGACAAATAAGGCCATCTTTTACGATGACCTTATCTTCATTATAATCTTTTATTATATTAAATCTATAACTATACTTCTTTTTGCCTGGGTGATCCGCAATTCTAATACCACATGCTAATCCATAGTCTAGTTTTAAATATATAGAACTCGTAGAATATGCATTATATTGATGCACAATAAAATCGTTTTCTATTAATTTATTAACTAAAATATTTGCAATATCATTTCCCGTCATATTAAGCTACCTTTTCTTGTACTTGATTATTTTGCAAATATACTTCTTTATCTATTTTTTGCACTATCATTTTTAAATATGGTTTTATTAAAATTACTTTTTCATCTGGAATATTAATTTCTGATACTCTTGCAATTTTGTCTCCAGATACAGTAGGAGCAATTACTAAATCACCTACTGCTACATCAACTGATGTATAATAACTATATGCTTTGCCACTAAAAGTTTTAGGTTCATATTTATCTTCGTATTTTACACTTATAATATTTGTTTGCATAGTATTATCCCTCCTAATCTAATATATCTTTTACAAAATTTGTTATATTTAATATTTCTTTACTTTTTTGCTTGTATAAAATCAATTCTAGTTCATTTGAATAGTATCCATTCTGATCATTATAACAAGGTACAAAAAACTTTTCTCCAATTTTAGAAATTATATTAAATCCCATTCCTTCAATACCTTCAATTAATTCACTTAAATTTTCTCTAAAATCGATTTCTTTTATTTTTATGTTTTTTCCTGTTTTAATAGATACATTATAATTCTTTAAAATATCAAAATCTGCATATACCAATTCACAACAGTCTTGATCATGATAATATTCTAATATATATCCATTATCAAATATGATTTTTCCTTCTTTTATTTCTTTTATTTTCATAAATTTCTCCTTTCACTCAAAATGGTAAGTCATCTGTTTCTAATTCATCTCCTTCTGTATTTTCAACTAGGTGTGAATTTGCTGGTATAGTATCGGTATCTATAACATTATCTTTATTTTTTCGTTGTAAATCTGCAAAATCTATTTCTTCAGCAATAACTTCTGTAATGTAATGTTTTATACCATTGTTGTCATCATATGTACGAGTTTGTATTCTACCACTAAGACATATTTGCAATCCTTTACTAATGTATTTATTTACAAATTCTGCAAGTTTTGAATATGCAACTATGTTTATAAAATCAGTTTGTCTTTCTTCTCCTTGTTTTACATATTTTCTATTCACAGCCAGAGTGAAATTTGCCACCATAATATTATTTGTTTGAGAATATCTAATATCTGGATCCTTTGTTAATCTTCCCAATAAAATTACTTTATTCATTATATTTTTACCTTCCTTCCTTAAATTTTCCATTCATAATCAAATTCTTTTGTATATTCTTTTAATTTTTTCATATTCATAAGACAATAATCTATTGTTTGATTTTTTGCAGCATAAGGATTACATCTTGCTCTTGAATAAATATCTTCGATGACGCCAAGATTCTCTAAAAACTCTGTAATACCTGAATTTTCTGAATAATTTTTTATCGTAGCTGTATCTGGCTCATACATATAATCGTTCATGTTTACAGTTGCTACTGTAATATCTTCTCCATCAATACTTTTTATACTAATTGCCATAGATTGCTTATTGTAAAGATAAGTACCTACATTAAAGTAACATTCTCCATAATTTTTATATTTAAAAGTTTTAAAATTCATAATATTCTTACCTTCCTTTCTTTTATTCATCCACTCTTACAGTCATAAATCTAATAATTTCATCTGTTATACGATAAATTCTTTCTAATTCAATTATCATTTCAGGATTTGCTTCAAAATAAAATATGCAGTAGTAAGCAGTTTTTTGATTTCTTATCTCGTATGCTAACTTTCTTAATCCTAAAATGTCCGTTTTTTCTAACTGACCATTTTCATTTATAAACTTTTCTACTTTTTTTATGATATTTTCTTTTTGTTCTTGTGTTAAATTATCATCTATAATAATTACAGATTCATATTTCTTCATAATTTTCTCCTTTCTTATGCTGCAATATTAAAAATCTCTTTTTTATTTTTTTCAGCATTTTTTTGTTTCATTATTTTTTGATTTGTATAATATTCTTCTACACATTCATTTTTATAAATATTTATTTTTTTATGTTTTCTTAACTTAAACATATTTGTAAATTTTCTTATTTCTCTTTTTTTCAAAGATACTCTTCGATTATTTTTTATTGAAATAATTAAAAATGTCCCTAATATTATATTGTTACCTATAAATCTGTTTATTTCTTCTATGTTTACATCTCTATTTGCAATAATAAAGACATTTTCACTTAATTTTATTTTATATAGATTTTCTCCTATAAATGATTTTATAAATTTTATACTCGCAGGAATTTTAATTGTTTGAACTTCTTTTCCTGGCATAACTAATAAACATTTGATTTTCATATGTATTTTCCTTTCTTTCATCTACCATAAAGAGATTTGACAGTTGCCTTTTATGATAGTTTCCTTATAATTAATTTGATTTTCTATTGTTTTTTCAATAATTATTTTTTGTTCAGCCTCTTGTGACTTTTCTTCTTCAGAACGCATATAGTATTTTCTAAACTTCCAATATTGCATAAAATATAAGGGAGTTTCCATTTTAAAATATATTTCTTGTGTTAATGCATTTCCGCAACAAACAATAGCAGGTATTCCATATAAAGCAAGTTGAATATATGTCATATATACACAAACATCAGATATATCATTAGCAAACACAAGTAAATCTTGTTGATAGTTTATATTTCTTTTTTTTAATACTTTAGCTAGTGAAAGTATCATACCGACCAGCTCCACAAGTTGGCTCTGACATTGTTATAAATCCATTTTTTTTAATATTATTTTTTAGTGTATTTTCATCCTCTAGTGTAATTTCTGCCATCATTTCTGAAACGTATGAAGGTGTAAAAAATTGACTTAAATGGCTATTGGTCAAATTTTCTCTTTCATAAAAAGGTCCTAAAATATCTGTAATATCTTTAGCTTCTTCGTACATCATAACAAGTTCTCCAAACATTTTAAGAAATATATTTTGATATTCCTTCTCATAAGAATTTATTGTTCTTAAATATTCTTGTTCCATTTCTTGATTTTTAGCAAATGAATTGTATATTGCTATTGCACACATTTTCACAAAATCCATAAATACATTGACATTACCATATACATTAGACAGATTATCATATAGTTTCGTAAATGTTTTTAATCTATTTTCATACATTTTTTCCTCCATTCTTTAAAATAATGAAAAAGACAGAAATAAATCTGCCTTTTCTAATTAAATTATGCAGCCTGTGGTAATTGGGCTGTTCGATTTTTAATTTCTTTTTGTGTTTTTATTGTTCTAACACCACTAATTATAGGTTTTATAATAGTAGCTTTATTACTGTTATAATCAGAAATTGTAAGTGGTTGTCCTTTTTCTACTTTTGATATAAGAACTTGTGTATCTTTGGCATATTCTTTAATAAAATTGAAATCTGCACAAGATTCATAGTCATCTATGAAAATTGGAAAATTAATTCCTATAATTTTATTAAGCATATTTGCAAATTCTAATGCTGTTGCAATAAATTCTGACCTTGATAAATCTATTAATGAATTACCTTTATATGTTATAATAAAGTCCTCTTTAATCTCTCCTGTAGTTTTTAAAACAGAATAAAACTTTATATCTACATCTTTTAAATATTGCTTTGCAAGTTTCATTTTTTCTTCTATGTAAGATATATATAATTTTTGAGCAATTTTTTTTGCTTTTTCCATACTTTCAATACATTTGTTATGGACTTGTTTTTCTTTATTAAACTTTGAAATATCCATTTCTGCCTTTTTTATATTTTTTTCTTTTATACTTATATCACCATTATATGTTTCGATTTCTGTTTTTTCATTTTCTAATTGCTTTATATTTTCTTCTATAGCTTTAATTCTTTTACTTTTTTCTATAATGGTATTTCCTTCTAATGCATGATATTTACAACGTTCTATTACGAATTTTGACTTTATATCTTTTAGTTGAGCTTCTAATAAATTTTTCCTATCATAATATGATATTAATTCTTTTTTCATATTAGCAATTGTCTTTTCTTTACTTATATTTTGTATATGCTGTTCACATGTGGGGCAAATTGATAATTCTCCATTTTTTATTTTAAGATATCTTTTCTTACCTTCTTTCATAGATTTTTCCAGTTCCTGACATTCAGTTTCTTTATTTAAAATTTCTTTATCTAATGTTTCTACTATTTGCTTTTGTTTTTCTTTGTCAACGATATCTTGATTTGTGCTTAAAAAAGAAAGTTCTTGCCTTGCAAGTGTAAGTTCTTCTTCCTTATCAAAAACTTTTCTTTTTGATAATTCTTCATCAACAATTTTTTGTGCATATTCAATTTTTCCATTTAAACTTACAATATTATTTTCTGATATCTTTATATTTTCATTTAGCTCAGTTATATATTTTGGTATATCACTAGGAAGTCCTTCTAAAATATTTTGTTCTTCTTTTTCTAGTCTGTTATATGCTACATCTAAACATATATCTAACATATTTTGATTAATAAAATTTTCTTTTTCTTCTGGTGAAAGTAATTCATAATATTTTACATCTTCTAACACTTTTATATTTTTACATATAATTTCTTTTTTATCATTATCTGGAATTTCGGTAAAATCTTTTCCAGTAATTGAAGATAAATTATATGTATAGTATATATTTTCTAGTTCTTCAATATCTAATTTATCATAAATCTCCTTCATAGAAATATGAAAATATTTTTCTATTAATTGATTTTGCTCTACTTTAGATAATCTATCGAATATAATTTTAGGTTTTATTTCTGACAAATATTTATCTACCATTTCCTTTTGTTCAGCTGTTTTTTTACTTAAAAAATATATTGGATTTAATATAGTCAAAAATAATTTTTTATCTTTGTAAAAAGTAACTAAATCCTTTTGATTAACTATCTTTCCATCTAAACTAATAAAATTTTTATTATTATCATATCTATGTTTTCCCCTAATTAGTATATGTTCTATTCCAGTATTGTCTGTAAAATGTAGCTCTCCATATGATGCATCACATTTTTTATTTATGAGTGTTACTTTTTCATCTCCAGATAAATTAGTTCCTAACATGATATTAATAATTGCATATAATATATTACTTTTCCCAGAGCGATTTTTCCCGGTTATATTTGTTACATCATATAATTCAGTTTCAAATTTTTTTTTAAATTTTCTAAATCCTACTGTTTTTAAATATTTAATTTTCATTTTTTATTTTCCTTTCCTTTTAAATAGCTTTTCGCAAATATTTAGGTTTAATCCAATCTTCTGTACCATCTTCAAATTTGACAAGATAATCTTTATAATATGAATCTTTTTCGATAACTATTGCTTTTTTATTTGCATAAAATTTATTATCTACTTGCCCATAGCCCAATACAATTACCTCACTACCTTTCTTAAATTTACTAAACATTTTCTTGTCTCCTTTTTTAACTTTATTCTTTACAATTTTAAGTTCATTGTGTATAATAATAACTACGATTAAATACATAAAAAAGTAGTATAAGAAACAATTTTTCTATGCTACTTTTTCCTTTATTTTTTTATCTATCATATTTATTTTTAATGCAAATATTTTATTAGACACTACTTTAGGCTCTATTTCAAAAACAGTTCCCTCTGCACAGTCTAATATTTCATTTTCATCTTCAGTTTTAATTACAACATCACATAGTTCTTCTTTTACATTAAAACTTTCAGCTATTAAATATTCTTTTGGAATACCATCTTTATTTACTATAATTTCTCTTTTTGTATTATCTAGCATATAATAGTTTTCAAATTCATTTTGTGGAGTTTGTTGTTTTCCTGTAGTTTGATTTTCTATTTTGTTATCTGTAGTTTCTACTTTTTCCTGTTTTTTCTTATCAACGCTATTTGTTGTATTTTTATTTGCATTATTTGAATTACAAGTTTGATTTCTTTGTTTTCCCTTTTTCTTTGAATTTTTTTCTGGATTAGAAATTATTTCTTTTGATGTAATTTCTGGTTTTGAACTCTCTCTTTGACCTAAATCTTCGTTATTTATATCGTTATTATTTATTGTTGTTACCTTTTCTTGATTTTCATTTATTTTTGATTCTATCGAATTTGATATAAATTCTTCTTTTTTTAAGATATCTAAAACATAATTATTGAAAATTTGTCCTAAATTGTTTGTCTGTTCAATTCGTTTTAAGAATAGAATATAATGACCTTTTATAGATTTTCCTTGAGCCTTTTGTAAATTGATATAATCAGATAATTTGTTAATTGATGTTTGACCTGTTATTTTCATAAGAAAAATACGGTCTGTGCTAATACTAGGTATTAAAAATTTAAGCCATCCTATGCGATTACAAGCACATTTTCCAGCATCATTTTTTTGTCTATACTGACAGTCCAAACCTTTACACTCGATTTGTTGCCAACCATTTTTTACTTTTTGAGTTGCCTTACCTGAATTTTCAGGACAGCGACATACTTCGCCACTTTGATTATATCTAACATATCTTTTAGACAATGGCTCTTCGTTGAAAAATTCTATTTCAATACTTTGCTTTCCTTTGAATAATTTATCAAATTTATCAACATAAGATTGCATATAAGTATCTTGCGTTTTTACTATAAAATAGCCATATTCTGTTATTTTGTTGTTGACTTTTTCACCGTGTTGTACTCTACCAATAATAGGTAAATTTACTAATCTTGTTTGTTCCATTTAAAAAACCTTCCTTTCTTTTTATGCAGCAACTAATTCTTGCATACAATATTGATTTTGTGATATTTTAGTTAAATCAATAGTATAAATAGGATAGACTGTAAAATTTACTATACAAATTCCAACTTTTTCTTTTAGAATACCTAGTTTTTTTAACTGTGGTATTAATGTAGGTTTATATAAATAATCTACTACTATTTCATTATCTTCTAATTTTTTTTGACTTTGTTGCAATGTTATATCTGCAAAATGAGCAGTTTCATTTGTATTCGGATCTACTCCAAATAAGCTTAACTGTAAATTTCCATTTGCATACCTTGAAGTATGAATGAAACATCTTTTAAAAACCATTTCATACAATTCAAAATTAAAACCATTTCTCATAATAAAATACATTCTCCTTTCTAAATTTTGTGTAAAAGATTTTTTGATAATCCTCCTTTCCTTTATTTTTGGGTAAAAAGAGAGAAAGTAATTAATTCTTTGTAGGGGGACATTTACATTGAATTTCTTACTTTCTTTTTATTTAAGGCACAATAAATAATCTATACATTTAATTGGCCTAAATCCCAATTTTTTGCTACATATAAAATATGTAGATGTACTGCTATTAACTAAAATTTAATAGCTATGCCACAAATATTTGTGGATAGTTATAGAAAATCTATAACATTATCTTTATACACACTTATATTTTATATTTTTTCGATTTTATATTCAATAAGCACATATAAAAAATTTTTTTCTTTAATTTTCAACATATTTCTTAACTTTTTTGTATAGTATTTTATTATAACTTAAAGAATTTTAACTATATTTACATATTTTTTTATTCTATTGTATATCATTTCTTGATAATATTTTAGCTGGAGTTTTTCGAGTTATCTTATATAATGGTAATAATCCAACAACTATAT
The DNA here is from genome assembly GCA_947593355.1 of uncultured Clostridia bacterium. Taxonomy (GTDB): domain Bacteria; phylum Bacillota; class Clostridia; order TANB77; family CAG-508; genus UMGS1663. Next base: position 49,106 of record CANQDO010000002.1, read on the forward strand.
TAAATAAATACTCTATTAAAATTGAAATTCCAACTGTTGCTAAATTTATAACATATATTCTATCTATAAAAGGAATCATAGATACTTTGCTTAATATATATGACATAAGAATTATGCCTGGTATACTTGCTAATGTTGTAATTGAAATAATTTCTCCAAGAAACATTCTATATATATCTTTCCTTTTTACTCCTATTGCCCTTAATATTCCAATTTCTTTTACTCTTGACATAAATGATGATCTTATCATTAAATAAATTTCTATTAAGGATATTGTAAGCATTATTGTTGCAAAAATTACTGCATTTATTATCTCATCTTTTTTACTATCTATATAATCTCTTTTATCTTTTTCATATCTATCTATAATATTTAAGTTATATTCATTTTTAAATTGTGCAATTACATTTGACTTTTCTTTAGTATATATAGTAAATCCATTATTCTTTGAAATCACATTATATTTTACAGTGTTATTATTTACTAAATAATCTTGTTTATTTGTTTGACTGTCATAATATCCTACAACTACTAATTGCTTTCCGTTTATTTCCTTATCAATTATTTTATTGATTTTCATTTGTTCTGAATTACTCTTGTTTACAATTACTTCATAGTCATTTTCTGGATATCTACCTTTCGTTATAGTTATATCATCTAAATATAGTGCATAATCTTTAATATCAACTTCTGTTTCACTATCATTTGACCTATAAATTCCTATTCCAAGTTCATTCTTTTTCATATTGTTTAATATATTAACGAATAATGATTTTTTAACATATATTGAAGCACTTAGCTTGTCTACAATACCTACTATTGTAAAGTCTTTCATTCCATCTATAGTAATCTTTCTATTTAAAAATTCCTCTTCACTTTTTATTCCCATTCCTTTAATTGATGAAAACTGTGAATTGAACATATTATCTACAACCTTCTTGTCCAAAACTACCTCATATTCATTTTGTGGGTATCTTCCTTTTACTATTTCATTCTCACTAATCTTATCAATATCTGTAAGCGAACCTGAACATTCATAAGAATATCGCGATAATTGATAATAATCGTCTATTTTCATTTTAAAACTTACATTAGTATCTCCTGGTATAATATAATCAACATTTTCTAATTGCTCATATTTTAAATAATCATCTACATTTACTTTCGCTATATCTACTTGTAGATAATTTTTATCAATTTTTATATAATCTGATTCTTTTATATTAATTATTCCTACAATATTACTTATACTATATACTATAAACATACTAGAAGCAAAAAAACCTAAAAGTAAAAATTTTTTTAATACTGTATAATTTAGTATTCTATTAAATCCATTTTTTATTGATTTTGCTATTCCATATATAGAACTATATTTTATTTTATATTTATTGTCTATAATTTCATTTATATTGTATTTATGTTGCTCATAAATGCTTTTATCTATTTTTTTATAATGTTCATTAATAAATTCTATAGGCGATTTTTCATCAACTACTTCTACTTTTTTATTGTTTACTGATATATATATATTGTTATTTTTTAATACTATTTTTATATCAAGTTTTGAATCTCTATCATTTGAATAAACATCTATATTAATATCTTTATCTTTTAAATTATTAATTTCTTTAAAATCCTTTAGGTATATTTTATTATCTAATCTATATTCCAAAGATTCATTAATGTTATTTTCATAATCTCTTATGATTTTTCCATCTTTTAATTCTATTATCCTTGTTGCGTAAAATTTTGCTAAACTAGTCTCATGAGTTACTAAAATTACTAATTTATCTTTTGAGATTGATTTTATAATATTCATTATTTCCAGTGAATTTTTACTATCCAAATTTCCAGTTGGCTCATCTGCTATTACAATGCTTGGATTTTTAACAATAGCCCTCGCTATTGCTATCCTTTGCTTTTCTCCTCCAGATAACATTTTAGCTGGTCTATTTCTATATCTATACATATCTACAGCATCTAAAACGTATTTTACTCTTTTTGAAATTTCTTGCTTATTTTTTATTCCGTTTAATTTTAGACTAATTGCAACATTATCAAATACAGACATATTTTCTATTAGTTTATAATCTTGAAATATGTATCCAATATTTAAGCTTCTTATTTTATCTACAGTATATGTTCTTCTCTTTGTTATCTTTTTATTATTTATATAAATATTTCCGCTATTTACCCTATCTAGTCCACCTATTACATTTAAAAGTGTTGTTTTTCCACTTCCTGATTCTCCTAAAATAGCAACTAATCCCTTATCTTCTAATTTTAATGAGGTATTATTAATAATATGAATTTCGTTTTTTCTTCTTCTATTAAAATATTTATTTATTTTTTCTATTTTTATCATATTATTACACCTCCTCATTATATGTGTTTATTGTAGTATTGTTAAATAATTTTTTTGTGAATTTTAATGATACAATTTTTGAAATTAATATTAGTAATATATATACTGCTAAATACTCTATTAATCCTAAATAATTACTTAAATTTGCAATATATACTATATTAATAAAATTCAATTTAATCACATAAATAAAGGTTAATAAGCTAACATATGCAAGAGTTGCAGTTATAAATAGTTCTATATTTAATATAGCTTTAACATTTTTGCGCGTTGCTCCCAACATTCTTAACGTTGTATAATATATATTTCTTGATTTTAGTATTAATTTGATAACTAAATAAGAAATACCAAATAATACAATTACTAATATAATGGTCACTACTATTTTTATAATTTCCAATATTTTTTGATATATTTCAGTTTGATTTATTTTAAAATCGCTTACTTTTTTAGCTTCAATACCCATATTATTAAGTTGTATTATTGTTTCATCAATATTTTCTTCTTCTTTCACAAAAACACTAGATTGATAAGATGGTTTATTATAAAGTGAATTATAGTCATCCATATTTATAAATATTCTATATCTAGATTCTTTATAATTGCTTAAACCTGTCATTTGTTTAAAATTCGATTCTTTATATGTATTTGATATATTTAAGTTTAGCTCTGCGTTATAATAAATATTGTTTACATATATATTTAAAGGTTGTCCTTTTATTCTGTTATTTTTATATTGATATTTAAATTCATCATCTACTAGTGCTTTTCCTTTCTCTACTAGGTCACAAGGTTCTATTGAATATGATTGATATTTATTATTTAATAATACTTTAACATTACTATAATTTTTATTTATCTGACTTCTTAACTCATTTAATATGCTCTCTGAAACATAAAATGTAGCATTATAATCACTTTCATCATTATATTGAATTCCTACTATTGTTAAATTCTTTATTTCTTCATTAGTATATGAATTTATTGATTGAGATTTTAATATCGAAAAAGTTTTATTTATTACTTCACTTTCAATCCAATTTATATCATAATGATTTTTATTTATTTTTATAATGACTTCGTCTTCATTTTGTGGCATTCTTCCTATATCAATAGATCCTCTTAAATTATTTATATTTAGTAAGTTTCCATTAAATTTCACATTTCTACTTACTAAAGGAATATTACTGTCTAAGAAAATATCATCTTCTACTATATAATCAATATTGGGTAAGTCCTTTATTTTTTTATAATCTTCAAGAGTAAAACTCGTTCTATCTGCTTTTTTTATTAGAACTCTATTTTCGGATAAGTCATCAAAAGCTAAACTATATGAATAATCATCTTTTTCTTCTAACATTTGAAAACTTGCATATTCTACAAGAATAGCAGAACATATAAAAAAGAAAACTGAAAATAGTAATAAAAATTTTATTGGTATATTAAATGTATTTCTTATACCTAATCTGCATTTGTTAAATATATTTGTATTTTTATATACACTTTCCTTTATCTCTTTGTTATCAATTACATTTTTTATTTCTATATTTTCAATTATTTTGCCATCATTCATTTTTATAATCTTAGTAGCATATTTCCTAAATTTTTCAATATTATGAGTTACAACTACAACGAGTTTATCTTTAGCCACTTTCTTTAATACTTCTATAACATCTTTTGCAGAATTTGAATCTAAATTACCTGTTGGTTCATCGGCAACAATAATTGGTGTATCCTTTACAATTGCTCTAGCTATTGCTACTCTTTGTTTTTGACCTCCAGATAGTTTAGATACTTTTGTATTTTTAAATTCTGTAAGTCCTACTTGATTAATAGCCTCTAATATTTTATTTTTTACTCTTTTCTTTTTATAGCCATTAAGTAATAATACTAATTCTACATTTTGGTAAACAGTATAACTATTAATTAAATTATAATTCTGAAAAATATTAGATATATATTTTTTTCTATATTCTTCGAAATCTCTTTCTACATAGTGGCTCGTTTCCTTGCCATTTATATACATTTCACCTTCTTCATAGCTATCAAGACCTGATATAACATTTAATAATGTACTTTTTCCACTTCCAGATTCTCCTGTTATTATGACAAATTCTCCTAATTTTAACTCTAAATTTATTTTTGAAAAACCCGTAGAAATTATGCCATTATTATAATAAAATTTAGATACATTTTCTAATTTTAACATTTTTTTCCCCTCTCAATAATATATCTCTTATTAATGATATATCATAGAAGAATTATTATCAATGAGATATCTTCTCATTTTTTTACACTTATTTACTCTTTATTTTCTTTTTTTACTTTTTTCATTTTTTTTTTACTTTTTTCATTTTTTTTTTACTTTTAGTTTTATAATATATATATAGCTTATGTAATATGAATAGGTATTTATACTTGTTCTATAAGCTAAAAACTATGGGAAATACTTTTTTTGTTAGGAGGCAAATTTATGAAAAGGCATTTTAGTATTCTCATGGCACTCGTGATGCTTTTCAGTTGTCTGTGTGGCACAAGTGCCTTTGCGACAGAATCTGCAACTTCTGCCGAGGCTACAGTTTCTCCTCAATCAGCTGACAGCGAAATTCGCCCAATTGGTTCTTTGAGTGGTTATGGATCTCATTGGTATAATTCAGGCGAACCTGTTACTGGCAGTTTTACTGTCGAAGTTACTGGATCTTGGTGGATTGATGCACAACTTACAGTAAATATCGATAGTTTTACTGACAATACAGCCGTAACCATTATTGTATATAGACCTGATGGAACACAAGCTTGGTCTAGTATGGAAAATGGTAATAACTATGGTTACGCTGGAGACATCACTATGGCTAATAGGGATGATTGGCATAATATTAAATTTGGTGATGGAGAAGTTGGCACATACACTGTTGAGTATTATATTCAAAATACTGATGATCTTTTGTTTAGCTATCCATCATCTGGGCGAATCAACTGTTGGATTTACTAACTTTCATGCAACAAGCTAACTTGTAATTAGTCATTAATATTTCCCATAGTTTTCCGTAGACTCTGTTTTTCAGGTCTACGGTTTTTATTTACTATTTTTATACAAAAAAGATAGTAATCGAATTTACTATCCCTTTTTCATATAACTTTTTATGGTGCAAATACACTCATAGTACATTTTTAGTTCATCTTTACTACATTTTTCTATTATATCAATTAAATTTTCTTTTACCTTCGTTTTTCTTTTTTCTCCTTTACCATATAAAATATAATCTGTATCAATACCTGTTGCACTAGAAATCATATCTAAAGAAGATAAGCTAATTAAAAATTCTCCTCGTTCTATTTGTCCAATATATCTTTCTGTTAAATCACATCTTTTAGCAAATTTTCCTCTTGTTTCATCGAAAATTTTTTCTCTTATCTTTCTAATTCTTGCCCCAATTACTATTTTATCTAATGCCATATTGATACCTTCTCTCAATAAAGTAGTTTATATTAATATTTTACATTGTTTTGCTTAAACATTATATACTTTACAACTGTAAAAATTTGTACTTTGTCAAAGTATGTCGAATTTTGTTGAATAAGTTGTAACATACATTACACGCTTTTTAATATCTTATGCATTTAAAGATTTTTTATACTATGCATCCAGTTTTCGACAAATTTTGCAAAAAAAATTTTGTATAATCCCTCGCAAGGGGCATAATGTTCCTGTTTAAAGTAGAACATATCGCAAAAGAAGTATTTAAAATATACTTATGATAAATGATTTTACTTAAACAGTGTGTATTTATGCTCTTTTTTATTTATATAATTATTATAGGAAGGAGGATTTTTGTTTTTTATATGTTCCTTTTAGCAGGAATGTTAGTCCCAAATAAAATTTGGGAGGTATACATATGGAAAACAAAAAAAATTTTAAAAATGAGAGATTTGATAGTTATATTAATAAAATTATCATTTTCTCTTCTAAAGGTTTCTTCAAAAAGCAAATGAGTGTAATTAATAAAGAAAGAACTATTGTCGATGATGAAGATTCCGCATCATTCTTAAATAAATTTCTCATGATAAATTATGCTCTTTCTTCCTTTGACGATGTTGAAAATAATTTAGAATTAAATAATGCCATAAAATCACTGACTGCTATTGAACAGTCAGTGATTTTTTTGTTGTTTAAAGAGGAATTATCACAAGAAGAAGCAGGTAGAATTTTAGAAATATGTTCTAAATCCGTTAGTAGAATAAAATTACGAGCAATTAACAAATTAAAAAAATATTTGGAAGGAGATTAAATAGATGAAAAATAAAACTTTATATGAGTTGGGAAAACTTGCACAAAATGGTAATCAAATGGCAATGTTAGAAATTATTGAAAGAAAGAGAAAAATGCTTAAAAGATATAGTTTTGGAGATGAAGATAGGTATCAATTTTTAGTTTTAAAACTAATCGAAGGAATAAAAAAATATAAATTTTAAAATTTATCGGTAGAAAATTTTAAATTACTTAAATGTATATATATCGAAGGGCAAATTTTAAAGGAAGCACTATATTATAAGGACAGATGGGACAAGCTCTTATCTGTCCTCTACTAAATTATGAAAGGAGAATATAAAGATGTTCTTAAAATTATTATTGTTATTTTTTTCTCTTGCTATAGTTATATTAGTCTTTGATGTTATCATACCAAAAATCAAATTGAAATATAGACTATTTAAAGAATTAAGAATAAAGAGAAAAAGAGAAAAAGCATTTGCAAAAAGAATGAAAGAATTAGAAATTAAATAAATTTCTAATAGTCTTGTCATTTCTGAAAAGTGTCGACAAATAATTAACTAAAAGGTGATTAGATGAATATGTCAAAAGAAAATATAATTAATTTATTTTACAATGAACATTTAAAAGTAAAAGAAATAGCAGAAAAAATACATACTTCATCAGCATATATAACAAAAATTGTAAAACAAGATACTAGATATTTACAAGAAAAGAATTTAAGACAAGCAGTATCAAAAGACAAAAGGAAGAAAGACCAAAATAAATTTATAAAAGAAAAAAGAGAATTAAAAAGAATTGATGATAATTACTCTTTTGTACAAGCTCAACATTTTCAAGCAAGTAAGGAATTATCAAAATCAAATAGATTATCTAATGAAAATTATAGAAAATGGAATTATAGTGCTTATAATTATAACCCTTTTAAAAAAAGATATGAATTTGATTCAAATCTTGGTCGTTCTTATGATGTACCTAAATATATAAAAGAGAGGTGTAATTAATGAATAAAAAAGAAGCTATTGCTTATGCTCAAGTTACTTTAAATTTTATGCAAAGTTCTAAATATAATTGTAATATTTCTCCTAAAACATTTGCTATTGAAATGAAACAATGTTTTAAATTGTATCCTCGTAATATTATAGTTGGAATTGCTGAAGCTCAATGCTTTGCTAAAGACTACTCACAAAATATAAAAAATGGAAGTGATACTAATGAGTGAACTAGAAAAAATGGGATTAAATATTAGTGAAGCAGCATCTTTGATGGGAATTAGTAAAAATTTAATGGCTGAATTGGTAAAATACCCTGATTTTCCATGCATCAAATTTAAAAGGAGAATTGTAATAAATAAAAAAATGTTGCAAGAATGGTTTGACCAAAATTCAGGTAGATTTTTTGTATAATATTGTACTTTAGAAAAAATTATTTTATAATGAGAATATCAGATGCTAATTTTTTATGTTTTCCATATATATATGATGTTCTCTTTTTTTGGAGGTGAACACAAATGGGAAATGAATCTACTTTGAAAAACAAATCTAAAAAGAGAAATACAAGGGGTCTTGGATCCATTAGACAAAAAAATGGTGGATATGAAGGTAGGATAACTATTAATGTTAATGGAAAATCAAAACAAATTTCTTTGTTTAACAAAGATAAAAGAATTTTAGTACAAGAAATGACAAAAGTAAAAGATGAAGCACAAAACAATAAATATGTAGAGAAAGATAAAACTACATTAGAACAATGGCTAAAAAAATGGATTAATGTTCATAAAAAACCCTTTGTACAACCTAGAACTTTACAAGGATACATTGACAAAATAAGAATAAATATAATTCCCTATTTAGGTAATTATCCTATTCAATCTTTAGATAGACTTATACTTCAAGAATATTTTTCAAATTTATCAACAGGTAATGAAAAAAAATCAATAAAAAAATATTCTCCAAAAACTATAAAAGAGATTAAAAGTATATTAAATATGGCTTTTACAGATGCTGTAATAGATAAAGTTGTATCAGATAATCCTATTCCTAATATTCGTACTCCAAAAGTATCTAAAGCAAACAAGAAAGCAACAATTTCTCCTTCAGAACAAAAAGAATTGTTAAAAATCTTACTTTCTGAAGAAAATGGTCTTTGTTATGTTTTTATTTTAAATACAGGTGTTAGACCTGGTGAGGGGTGTGCTATAAAGTGGAAACATTATAATTATAGAGAATCTTATATAAAAATCAGAGATAACTATGGAAAAATAGTATATTATGATGATGATTTTAAAAAGATTAATTCTACATACGAGGAAAAGGAATTAAAAACTTCTTCAAGTTATAGAACTATACCTTTGCAGTTTTGGCTTAACAAGATAATTTTTTTATATATGCTTCATACAATGAAAGAAAAAGGATATACTAAAAAAGAGGAATTAGATAATGATTACATATTTGTAAATAAACTAGGGAATACACTAACTAGCGATTATTTATGGGCTACACTAGATAAAATTTTAAAAAGACATAATTTTAAACATTTAAGCGTATATGATCTTCGTCATTTATTTGCTACAAGATGTGTTGATGTTAACATTCCTATAAATCAAATTCAGCATTATTTAGGACATGCTTTAGCAAGTACTACTATGGATTATTACGTAGGCTATGATGAAGAAACTAATAAGGCGGAAATAGAGAAATTAGATTCAATAAATAATATCCATATTTTGCCAAAGACTTTATGCAAAAATAATGTATAAAATTATAGTTAAAGGGACATTAAAGGGACATTGATAAAAAATTTTAATATTTGATATTTTATAGATTTCGTATAACCATTGCAGGAGTAAGAATGCACAGTTTATATTTAAACATATATTACAACTACATCGTTGGGCTCATAACCCAAAGGTCGTAAGTTCGAGTCTTACCCCCGCAACCAACTAAAATAAAGCATTTGCCAGTTTTGGTAAATGCCTTATTTTTTATATCACTTATTCAAAAAGGATAAGTAAATTGTAAGAAAAGTATATTTACAAATACAATTATTTTTGCTATACTTTTAATTAATCATTAAGTTTGATAAAAAATACTTTAAAAGAAAGGAGAAATTTTATGAAAGGAAATACATTAAAAATAATAATTGTAATACTAGTCATAGCTTTAATTATTGGAGTATGTTTTTTAGTACCACAAATTATTTCAAATAAAGATGTAGAAACTTCACAAAAAGATGTTGAAAATACACAAAAGGAAGAAAGCAATGTAGAAAAAGATGAGCAAGAAACTGAAGAAAAATATGGGTATGTTGATAAAGAAACAATGGAGGTTCTATTTAGAGAATTTAATGTTGAAATAGAAGAAAATTCTGGACTTGGAACAATATTTGATGAAGAGTATACAGTCAAAGAAGGTAAATACTGGTATAAAATAACAGATGGTATTTACTTAGTAGTTAATCCAGTTGAAAATAATAATAGCAAACAAGATGTTGTAGCCTCTATGAGTATTTATGTTGAAAAAGATTATAAAGATGATCCACAAGCACTTGCTTATACAAGATTATTAATCGTGGCTAATAACGAAGATATTAAATATGAGGAAGCACAGAACTTAATAGATGAATCTTTAAACTTAGCAAGTAAAAATTTAGCAAGCAATAATGGCAAAGGTATTTCAGTTAGATATTTAGAAGAAGATGGAAATATTGAATATCAAATTACAAGACATTATAAATAATAATTAATGAAGCAAATGAAAAGTTTTTGTAAATAAAAGCAATAAAAAGTTTCAATTTTTAGTAAAAAAATTGAAACTTTTTTTATTGCTTTTAGCAAATGAATTATAAAAACAAATTAAGCAGGAAATCAATTAATCTCTATCAAATATCAATTTAATTCCCCATAATCCAGAAATGCCAACTAAAGCATAAATAACTCTACTTACTATAGACATTTCTCCAAAAATAGCAGAGACTAAATTAAAATTGAAAAATCCAATAAGTCCCCAATTTATAGCTCCAATTATTATTAATATAAGAGCAATAGTATCTATAATTTTCATAATAAAAACCAATCCTTTCTTGCTTTTGACTAAATCATTAGCAAAAGCACAAATTTATTATATGTCAGCATTACACTTCCATTTTATTATATATGCTTATTTTTCCTTAAATATTAAAAAATATGCA
>CANQDO010000003.1 GCA_947593355.1 uncultured Clostridia bacterium
ATAAAAATAAAATAATTAATGGAGAAAGGTAAGTATAATATATTAAATTTTAAACTTTATTATATTATACAAGGAAAAATATGAAAGCAACAGGTGTTGTAAGAAGAATAGATGATTTAGGTAGAATTGTAATTCCAAAGGAAATTAGAAAGACACTTCGTATAAAAGAAGGCGACCCATTAGAAATTTTTACAGATAAAGAAGGACAAGTAATTTTAAAGAAATATTCTCCAATAGGAGAACTTTCAGAATTTGCTACTGAATATGCTGAAACACTTGCAAAAACGACAGGACATATAGCATGTATAACAGATAAAGATACAGTAATTGCGGTATCTGGTGCTTCAAAAAAGGAGTACTTAGAACAGAGTATAAGTAAAGATTTAGAAAAAATAATGGAAGATAAAGAAGCATATATAAGTAAAGATAATAATGATGTTGCTATACCAGTGACTCAAAATGATAATAGAGAAAAAAGAAATAATTCCCAAGTAGTATATCCAATTATATCAGATGGTGATGTCATAGGAAGCGTAATATTATTATCAAAAGATGCAAATACAAAGATGTCAGAAGTTGAAAATAAAGTAGTTCAATCAGCAGCAAGTTTTTTAGGAACACAAATGGAATTATAAATATAAAAATTGCCTAATTTTAATAGGCAATTTTTTTTATACAATTCTTGCGCAAAATATGAATATATTATTTATTTAGTAACATTTTGTGGGGACCAACAAATTATAGCTTGTAAAAAATTTATTTTGTAAAACTTGTTTTGCATAAATAAATTTTTTTTACAAGCTATTATGCAGTTGGGAGTTACTAAATAAATAATATATTAATATTTTGCGACAATTATGTATACTTTGAAATAGATATTGTAAAATTGAAAAAAGAATGATAAAATATACAAGATAAAAATATATTAGAATAAATATCTTAAAGGAGGAATTTTATATTGAATATATCAGAACAATTAAAATTAAACCTTAAAAACTCTAATATATACGAAAATGAAGACATGAAGAAACATACAACATTTAAAATAGGAGGTAAAGCAGACTATTATATAAAGGTAAGAAGTATAGAAGATTTAAGGTGGATAGTAAACTTTACAAAAGAAAATAATATACCACTTACTGTAACAGGCAATGGAAGTAATTTATTAGTAAAAGATAATGGAATAAGAGGAATAACTGTAAATATAGATTTTGACCAAATAGATGTAAATTATGAAAATGATGAGGTATTAATAAATTTAGGTGCAGGAGTAAAATTGGGAACACTTGCAAGAAAGCTAGCAGATATGGAAATACAAGGGTTTGAATTTGCAAGTGGAATACCTGGAACAATAGGTGGAGCAATTAGAATGAATGCAGGTGCGTATGGAAAAGAATTTAAAGAAATAATAGAAAGTGTTACATATATGGATTCAGATGGAAATTTGCAAACAATTAAAAATGACGAAATAGAGTTCTCATATAGGCATAGCAGATTCATAAGTACAGATGAAATAATAGTATCTGGTGTAATAAAATTAGAAAAAGGAAATAAACAAGAGATAATAGACAAAATAAACAATTATCAAAATTTAAGAAAAGAAAAACAGCCAATAGATATGCCAAGTGCAGGAAGTACATTTAAAAGAGGTACAAACTATATAACGGCTCAACTTATAGATGAGGCAGGTTTAAAAGGGTATGCAATAGGCGGAGCACAAGTGTCAACAAAGCATGCAGGTTTTATAGTAAACACAGGAAAAGCTACAGCAGAAGATGTTTTAAATTTGATAGAACACGTAATAAAAGTAATATATGAAAAGTATGGAAAAGTTATAGAATTAGAAATAGAAATTGTTGGAGAATAGAAATTGGTAAAAAATAAGGAGGAAATATGAAAGGCTTTTTAAAATGGTTTAAATCGGAAACGAAGATGAAAAGGTGGATTTTATTAATATTGCTAGGAGTAATGTTAGCATGTTATGGAATGTCATATTTGTTAGTACATAAAGAATTAAAAGATCCAGTTATAGACTTAATAAAAATAATAGCATCATTTGTTATAGGAGCAGTAATGATTGTTATAGGAATTGTGTACATACAAAAAAGAACACTGGAGATATTGGTAGAAGAAACAGATACAAGGGAAGATTCAAAAGAGGGTAAAGTAAAATCATTAATTTTTAATAAAAAAGTATATGATGAAGGACCTAACATAGTTGTAATAGGTGGAGGTACAGGATTAAATTCTGTATTAAAAGGTTTAAAGAACTATACTAATAATATAACAGCCATTGTTACTGTTTCAGATTATGGGGAAACTCAAACGATATCTAGAAAAGAATTGGAATTGTTACCATTAGACGATATAAAAGGAAGTTTTGTTTCACTATCTTCAAACGAAGCAGTAATGGAAGCAGTAATGAATTATAAATTTGAAACAGGTAAGTTAAAATCATTATCGTTTGGCGACATATATTTATTGGCAATGAAGGAAATATGTGGAGATTTTTCTACTTCTATTGAGCAAGCAAAAAATGTTTTAAATATTACAGGAAAAGTATTACCAGTTACTTTGGAGGCTATAAATATTTGTGCAGAATTAGATGATGGAACAGTTATAGAAAATAAAAGTAAAATAAGAGAAACTGTTGAGGAAAAAGTAAGTAAAATAAATAGAATTTTTATAAATCCATCAAATTGTGCTCCTGCACCGGGAGTAATAGAGTCAATACAAAAAGCAGATGCGATTATAATAGGACCGGGAAGTTTATATACAAATGTAATACCAAATTTATTAGTAAAGGGTGTTGCAAAGGCAATAAAAGAGAATAAAGGATTTAAAATATATGTAAGCAACATAATGACAGAACCAGGACAAACGGAAAATTATTCGTTATCAGATCATATTAAAGCTATAGTAGAACATGCTGGAAAAGGAATAATAGATTATTGTATATACGATACAGGAGAAATAGTACCAGAATTTATTAGAAAGTATAACAAAGACGGTCAAGATTTAGTAGAGCAAGACACAGAAAATGTAAAAGATTTGGGTGTAAAATTAATACAAAGAAACTTATCATATATTGATGGCGAGTACATAAGGCATAATCCAGAAGCAATAGGAGTAGCAATAATAGATTTAGTTTGTGAAGATTTAAAATTTAGAGATATGCAAAATGATGCACAATATATTATGCTAGATTCAAAAGCTAAAGAATCGAAGAAAAAATTAAAAGAAACTACAGGAAAGAAGATAAAACCAAAAGGTAAAAGAGCATTGAACTATAAAAAAGGAAGTAAATTTTCAGAAAAGTACAAGGAAAGAATAATTTCAATAAGAGAAAGTACGGAAGATAGAGAAAAATTGAAAAAGCAAAAGGAATTAGAAAGAATAAAAAGTGCAAATAGAAAATTAGCAGAAGATGGAGCAAAAACTAATAAAAAAGAAACTACAGAAAAATTCCATAAACCAAAATCAGTAAGAGTAGGAAGGCCAGCAAAACATAGTAAATAGTAAGAATATAATAAAAATGTAGGTGTAGAAAAATGAAATATACAAATGATAATTTAAAATTAGAGAATAGTTTAAAAAAAGAATGGATAATAACTAATGGAATAGGTGGCTATGCAAGTTCAACAATAATAGGTGCTAATACTAGAAGATATCATGGTCTTTTAGTTGCATCACTTATGCCACCAGCACAAAGGCATTTAATACTTTCTAAAGTAGACGAAAGCATAGAAATAGATGGAAAAAAATATAATTTATATACAAATGCGTGCAAAAATTACATTTCAGATGGATATAAGTATTTAGAAAGTTTTGAAAAAGAATATATACCAATTTTTACATATAAAGTAGAGGATGTAATAATAAAAAAATATATTTGCATGGTATATGGAAAAAACACAGTAACAGTGCTATATAAAGTATTTAATAAAAATCATAAAGTAAAACTAATAGTAACACCGTTATTAAATTTTAGAGATTTCCATTCAGAAAATTATAACCATGAATATGTTATGGAACAAGAAATAAATAAGCAAAAAATAAAAGTTTGTATAGATGGAAATATACCTATATATATGAATATATCAGAAGGAAATTATATAGAGCATGAAAATGATAGCTTTAGAAATATGTTTTATATAGAAGAAGAAAAAAGAGGTTTTAATGCAGAAGAAAATCACCTTATACCAGGTAGGTATGAAGTTGAAATAAATCCAAATGAAGAAAAAAATATTACTTATGTAGCAAGTCTTGAAAAAAGCATACAGAAAATAGATGCACAAAAAGTAATAGATGAAGAAATAGCTAGAATAGATGAACTTACCAAAAGGTCTAAGCTAATAAGAAAAGATATGAATAAAGAAACAAAAGAAAGAGTAAGAGATTATGTTATAGCTACAGATAATTTTGTAGCATATAGGCCAAGTTTCAAGCTACATACTATACTTGCAGGTTTTCCATGGTTTTTAGACTGGAGCAGAGATACCTTAATTGCATTTGAAGGAATACTATTAATAACGAAAAGATATGATATAGCAAAAGAAGTATTACTTACATGTGTTAAAAAAGTAAAATGTGGGTTAGTTCCAAATGGATTTTCAGAATACGACAATAAGCCATTGTATAATAGCGTTGATAGTAGTTTATTATTATTTGAGCAGGTTCAAAAATATATAAATTATACTGCAGATGAGCAATTTATAAAAGAAAATATTTATGAAGTGTTGAAAAAAATAATAGAAGAATACAAATCAGGAATTGACATCGACAACAATAATATATATTTGGATGATGATGGGCTAATTGTTTCTGGAACAGCAAGTACTCAAAATACATGGATGGATGCTAAAATAAATAATTATGCAGTAACACCAAGAAATGGAAAAGCAGTAGAAATAAATAGTTTATGGTATAATGCATTAAAAATAATGGAAAAACTCACAACAAAATTTGAAACAAAAGCAAAAGCAGAAAAATATAGAAAACTAGCATTAAAATGTCAAAAATCATTTGAAGAAAAATTTTACAATAAAAAAAGGAAATGTTTATATGATGTATTGGGAGATGCAAAAATAAGACCAAATCAATTATTTGCACTTTCTCTTACATACCCAGTACTAGACCCAAGTTCAGAAATAGCAAAGGAAATGTTTGACACAGTGACCAAAAAACTATTAAATAATTATGGATTAAAAACGCTTGCAAAAGGAGAAGAAAACTATATAGAAGTATATGAAGGCGACTCATTTAGAAGAGATATGAGCTATCATCAAGGTATTACATGGCCATGGCTTTTAGGAATATATAATGATGCATTTAAGAAGATAGTTGAGGCAGAAAAAAATAAAAATGAAAAGAAAAAATTAGAAAGCGATTATAAAAAATTTGTACAAAATGTAATGGATACATTTTTAAAAGAATCAGAAAATGGAAAAACAGTTGGAGGAATATCTGAACTATATGACTCTAAAGCACCATACGAATCAAAAGGAGCATTTACACAGGCATGGAGCGTCGGAAATTTGGGGACGGTTCTAAAATTCCGAATTTTAGGGACAGACAAAGAAAAATAAAATATAATACATAATATGTAAATGTGCTATATAATAAACAATATATGATGTAATATAAACAAATAAGGAAGTAGGAAAAAATGCGAATATTAGGAATAGATCCAGGTTTTGCAATAACAGGTTATAGCATAATAGATTATAAAGGAAATAAATTTAATCTAATAACATCTGGTGCCGTTTTAACTAAAGCAGGAGAGTCATTTCCACTAAGGTTGTTAAAATTAAATAACGATTTAGAGGAAATAATAGATACCTATAAACCAGATGCAATATCAGTAGAAGAATTGTTTTTTAACAATAATGCAAAAACAGCTATAAATGTAGCCCAAGCAAGGGGAGTTATTTTAGTTACAGGCTGTAAAAAGAATGTACCTACATACGAATATACCCCACTTCAAATAAAGCAAGCTGTTGTTGGCTATGGAAGGGCAGATAAAATTCAAGTTCAAAAAATGGTAAAAACAATTTTAAATGTAGAAAATTTACCAAAATTAGATGATACAACAGACAGCATGGCTGCCGCAATTTGCCATGCACATTCTGCAAAATTTTCACAGAAACTCTAAACTATTAGGGACGGGGTTAAATAGTTTAGCACGTTAGTGTAACTTAAAATTACCATTAAACTATTAGGGACGTTGTTAAATAGTTTAGTGAAAACACACTAATATATTACAAAAAAATATTATTATTCACTAAACTATTTAACAACGTCCCTAATAGTTTAATTAAAAACAAATTTTGCTAAACTATTTAACCCCGTCCCTAATAGTTTAGAGGGGAGAAAGTAAATGGTATATTTATTATATGGAGAAGAGACATATTTGTTAGAAAATTATATAAAGAAAATAAAGAAGACATTTGATGAGTTAAAAGTAGGTATTAATTATATAAAAATAGATAGCAATAATGTTAACGAATTAATTTCAGATATTGATACTCCTGCATTTGGGTATGATAAAAAACTTATTATTGCAAGAGATACGAATTTGTTTAAAAAAGATGGAAGAAAGAAAGTACAACAAAATCAAGAATTGGTTGACAAAATTTCAAATTATATAGAGAAAAATACTGATATAGTTGAGGAATGTGTAGATTTAATTTTTGTAGAGCAAGAGGTTAACAAAAATTCATTATATAATATAATCGAAAAAATAGGTGAAGTTAAAAATTTTGAAGAATTAAAGTTGCCACAGTTAGCTACAAATATTAAAGCTATTTGTAATGGCTATAAAGTTAATATAGATGATTCTACATTAAAGTATTTTATAGAGTGTTGTGGGACTAATATGCAAGAGTTAATCAATGAAATTAGAAAGTTAATAGAGTATGCTGGCGAAAATGGAACAATAAAGAAGCAAGATATAGATTTATTATGTATAAGGAAAATAGATAGTGTAATATTTGATTTAACAGATAATTTAGGTAAAAAAAATACAAAAGAGGCTTTAAAAGTTTTAAATGATTTAGTGTACTCAAAAGAACCTATACAAAAAATATTAGTTACATTGTATAATCACTTCAAAAAGTTATATATTGTAAAATTAAGTGAAAGATATAATAAAAATCTAGCTGAAAGTTTAGGTTTAAAGCCTAATCAGATGTTTTTAACTAGTAAATATAGAATGCAAGCAAATTATTTTAAAGAAGAAGAATTAAAAAATATAGTGAAAGAATTAATAAATTTAGATAGTAATTATAAAATGGGAAAAATTGACTTAAACGTTGGAATAGAGAGCATTCTATGTAGATATTGTTCATAACATAATAAAAATACAATAAATAAATCAAATATAATAAAACAAAGATGTGATGTAATATACAGAAAAAATAAAAAAATACTTTACAAAAGGTATAAATTGTAATATAATAGATAACGTAACTCGTAAACATAAAAACCAAATTCTAATTAGGAGGAAGAATGAAAAGTTACAATCTATGGTTAGTGGAAGAGGAAGACGCCGAATTAATTCTTAAAGTTTTAAAGGCAACGTATGGAGAAGAAGCAGCAAAGAAAGTAAAACAGCTTGGCGAACTGAGAACAGAAATAGAAAGTTTTCCGTACATTACACTTCCAGTTGCAAATGAATGTAAATACCAAAATCTGGAAACAAGTATGGAACGGATTTGTAAAGGAGAGGATTCAGAAAAAAATCTCATGAGTGAGGTAACAAAACTTTTAAAAGAGTTAGGTTGCCCTGCAAATTTATTGGGATATAAATATTTGCGAGAAGGCGTGATTATGGCAGTAAATAACACTGCAATATTAGATAGCATAACGAAATCATTTTATCCGGCTATTGCTAAAAAGTGTGGCACAACTCCAGCTAGGGTGGAAAGGGCAATACGACATGCAATTGAAGTGGCCTGCGAAAGAGGAAATCAGAAGTTGTTAGACGAGCTTTTTAGTTATACTATATCAAATACTAAAGGAAAGCCTACAAATTCTGAGTTTGTTTCGCTGGTAGTAGATAAAATTAGGTTATCTATGTAGTAACTATTAGAATGTAATTGCCAAAAAGGATTTTACTTATATTAAGTAAAATCCTTTTTGTTTTTGTAATTAAAATAAAAAAATGGTAAATAATAAAAATAATAAAAAGAAGGACTAATTTAAAAGAAAAAATTTTTTATTGCTATGTGTGTCTTTAAATAAGAAAAGAAAGGATGATATTTTATGATAAATTTTAGAACCGATTTGGCAGATGAAAGACGTGATATTTACAAAAAAGCTAATAACATAGAAGGAGAAATTAATGGAATAGAAACAGAAGAGGAAACAATAGATGATAAAATAAAAATAATGAGAGTAAAAGTTTTAAATAATGAGGCAGAGCAGGCTATAGGGAAACCAAAGGGAAATTATATAACTATAGACATAAAGAAAATTAATATAATAACAGAAGAAGAAATGGAAAAGGCAGCAGAAGTGCTATCAAAAGAAATAAAAAAATTAGTTGAAAATAAAATACAAAGCAAAGAAGATATATTAGTCGTAGGTCTTGGAAATTCTGATGTAACTCCAGATGCATTAGGACCAAATGTAGTAAAAAACTTAGAAATAACAAGACACATAATAAATTATCTTCCACAATATATAGACGAAAATGCAAGACCAGTAAGTGCAATAGCGCCAGGAGTATTAGGCACAACAGGAATAGAAACAGTGGAAATAATAAAAGGTGTTGTAGACAATATAAAACCAAAACTATTAATAGTAATAGATGCACTAGCTTCAAGAAGTATTGAAAGAATAAGTAGCACTATACAAATAGCAGATACAGGAATAGCACCAGGAGCAGGAGTTGGAAATAACAGAAAAGAAATAACTCAAAATAGTTTGGGTCTACCTGTAATATCGATTCGGAATACCTACGGTTGTTGAGCTTGCAACGCTTGTTTCAGATGGAATAGATATATTTATAAATAAGCTTCAAGAAAAGGCAGAATCTAATGATTATTTAAATAAATTACAGCAGAATGATAAATACGAAGAGGTAAAAGAAGCATTGAATGTAGGCGAATATAATATGATAGTAACGCCTAAAGAAATAGATAGTTTAATTGATAATATGAAAGAAATTGTAGCTAAACGGAATAAATTTTGCAATGTAAACTATTAGGGACGGGGTTAAATAGTTTAGCAAATTGATTACTTTGTTGCAAAACATAAGTATATTATTTATTTAGTAACTCCCAACTGCATAATAGCTTGTAAAAAAATTTTATTTTAAATAAAACAAGTTTTACAAAATAAAATTTTTACAAGCTATAATTTGTTGGTCCCCACAAAATGTTACTAAATAAATAATATACTTATGTTTTGCAAGTAATTTAATATTTTTTTGCTAAACTATTTAACCCCGTCCCTAATAGTTTACTTTTTTTGTAAAAAACACTTGTAATTTTTGGAAAATAAGTATATAATACTATATAGCATAAATAATTACTAGAGGAGTGGGAACAAATCCCACTCCTTAGTCCGTAAAAAGGAGGTATAAAATTGCAAAATATAGAGTCAAAAGTCGAAAGCTTAATAGAAGCAAAAGTTAAAAGTTTGGGCTATGAATTATATGATGTGCAATATATAAAAGAGGGAAAGGATTATTTCTTAAGAATATTTATAGATAAACCGGATGGTATAGATTTAAATGATTGTGAAAAAGTAAACGACGGAATAAATGATATATTAGATGAAGCAGACTATATAAAAGAACAATATTTTTTAGAAGTATCATCACCAGGAGTAGAAAGAATATTGAGGAAAGATAAGCATTTAGAAGCAAATATTGGAAAAGAAGTAGAAATTAAATTATTTAAGCCAATAGATAAACAAAAAGAATTTATAGGAATATTAAAACAATTTAATGAAGAAACATTGAAAATAGAAGTACAAGATGGTAAAGATATGAGTTTGGAAAGAAAAAATATTTCACTAATAAAATTAAAATATAATTGGGAATAATAAGGAGGAGTAAGAAAAATGAAAAAGAAAAAGGATAGTAAAGTAAATGAACCAGCAATAAATAGTACAGAATTAATAGAGGCAATGAATGCATTAGAAAAAGAAAGTGGAATACAAAAGGAATATTTACTAGAATCAATAGAAACAGCATTAGTTACAGCGTATAAGAGAAATTTCGATTGTGAAGAAGAAAACGTAAAAGTTACAATGGACAAAGAAACAGGCGAAATACATATATATGCACAAAAAGAAGTTGTAAAAAAAGTAGAAAATGATAAATTGCAAATTAAATTAGATGAAGCTAAAAAAATAAATAAAAATTTAGAAATTGGTGATACAGCTGAAATAGAATTAATACCAAGAAATTTTGGAAGAATTGCAGCAGGAACAGCAAAACAAGTAATTATTCAAAAAATAAGAGAAGCATCAAGAGAATTTTTGTACAATGAATTCAATGAAAGAAAAGGTGAGATAGTTTCAGGAATAGTACAAAAAGCAGATGGTGGAGTAGTTATAGTAGATTTAGGAAGACTAGAAGGCGTAATGACGGTAAAAGAACAAATACCAACAGAGCACTACCATGTAAATGATAAAATAAGAGCTTGTATAATAGATGTAGAAAGAGGTCTAAAAGGAAGTACTCAAGTAATGATTTCAAGAGCACATAATGATTTTGTAAGAAAACTATTTGAATTAGAAATACCAGAAATATATGAAGGATTAATTGAAATAAAAAGTGTTTCAAGAGATCCAGGAAATAGATGCAAAGTAGCAGTATACTCTCAAAATCCAAATATAGACCCAGTAGGTTCATGTGTAGGTCAAAAAGGAATACGTATTCAAAATATTATAAATGAATTAAATGGAGAAAAAATAGATGTAATAGAATGGAATGAAAACCCAGCAACATTTATATCATCAGCATTATTACCAGCACAAGTTATGGCAGTAGATGTAAAGGAAGATGAACATTTTGCGCAAGTAATAGTTCCAGATAATCAATTATCTTTAGCTATAGGAAAAGCAGGACAAAATGCAAGATTAGCGGCAAAGCTTACAAATTGGAAAATAGATATTAAGAGTGAAAGTCAAATAAGACAAGTAATAGCAGAAATGCAAAATGCTGAAGCTACAAATCATGAAGAAGAGAGCAATACAGAAGTAAATGAAGCACAAGCAATAGAAGAAGCTGAAAAATTAGTTCAAGAGGTAGACATAGAAGAGAAAACAAGCAAGAAGTCAACTAAGAAAGCTAAAGAAGAAACAGAAGAAAAACCTAAAAAGGGAGCAAAAAAAGCTGCTAAAAAGGATGAAGAAGTAGAAGAAAAGCCTAAAAAAGCTACAAAGAAAGTTAGCAAAAAAGATGAAGAAGTAGAAGAAAAGCCTAAAAAAGCTACAAAGAAAGTTGCTAAAAAAGATGAAGAAGCAGAAGAAAAGCCTAAAAAGGCAACGAAGAAATCTAGCAAAAAAGATGAAGAAGTAGAAGAAAAACCAAAAAAAGTAGCAAAGAAAACTACAAAAAAGTAAACAAACTATCAAAAATACAATGATGTAAGGACGTGAGATTTTGAAAAATTTACCAAAACGTACTTGTATAGGTTGCAATGAAATAAAATTAAAAAAAGAACTTATAAGAATTGTAAAAAATAAAAGTGGGGAAATATCTTTAGACAAAACAGGAAAAGCAGAGGGCAGAGGTGCATATATTTGTAATAATGTACAATGTTTGGAAAAAGCCATGAAGTCTAAAAGGTTGGAAAGAAATTTTGAATGTAAAATAGATGAAAATCTATATGAAAGTTTAAAAAATGAAATGCAAAATAGTCAAAATTAAGCAAAAATAAATAATGTATTGAAAATGAGCATTAAGTGAAAATATGTATTAGATAAAAATATATGATAGAACTTTATAAATTTAAATATTTAAATAGAGGTGTAAAGGTGATAAATAGCAAAATATTAGGATTGTTAGGCCTCGCTACAAGAGCTGGAAAGACTGTTTTTGGAGCTGAAGCAACACAAGAAGCTATACAAAAAAGAAAAGTAAAATTAATAATAGTTGCGCGAGATGCAGCAGATAGAACAAAAAGAAATTTTGAAGAATTATGTAATAAAAATGAAATTCCAATAAGAGTTATATTAACAATAAACGAAATAAGTAATAGCATAGGGCAAGTAAATAAAGCTATGGTAGGAATAAAAGATATAAATTTTTCAAAAGAAATTTTAAGGATAATTGATGGGGGTGAAATTATTGGGTAAGATAAAAATACATGAAATAGCAAAGGAAACAAACTTAACCAGTAAAGAAGTAATAGAAAAAGCACAAGAAATGGGATATGATATTAAAAACCATTTAAGTGGTGTGTCTGAAAAAGAGGCAAAAGAATTAAAGAAAGTCCTTTTGGGAGGCAAAATGGAAGAAAACAAAGTAAAGGGTAAGGCAGAAGCCAAAAAAACAGAAAAGAAATCTGCGCCTGTTATTATAAGAAGAGAAGTTATAATATCAGATGATAAAACAGAAAGCGAAAAAGAAAGAGAAGCAAGAAGAGAAGAACAAAAAAATAAACAAGTTGGATTCGTAGAAAGAAATAAAAATGCGGATTATAATATTGTGTATAGAAATAAGCCTACAAAACCACTTACAATAAGTGAATTATTAGGTATAGGTAAAAAAGAAGAAAAGAAAGAAACTCCAAAAGTAGAAACTAAAGTAGAAGAGAAAAAAGAAGAAGTTTTAGCTAAACAAGAGGAAAAGAAAGAAATTAAAGTAGAAAATTTAGATGAAAAACAAAAAGAAATGTCTAATAAAAATCAACAACCAACAGAAGTAAATACACAAAATAAAGATAAAAATAATTTTCAAAATAAAGAAAATAACAACCAAAATAGAGATAGAAACTTTCAAAGCAAAGAAAATAATAGAGATAGGAATTTTCAAAACAAGAACAATAATTTCCAAAATAGAGATAGAAGTATGCAAAATAAAAATAATAATTTCCAAAATAGAGATAAAAATATGCAAAATAATAGAAATAATAACTTTCAAAATAAAGATGCAAAAAATAATTTCCAAAATAGGAATAATTTCCAAGGGCGAGATAATTATAAAAATGGGCAAAATAATCATAATAATTACGGAAAAAGGCCACTTGATGAAAGAGGAATTGATAGAAATATAAAAGATATAATGGCAATGGATATGCCGGAAAAAGAAAATCAAAGGGATTACAATAGTAAAGCTATAGATAAAGCTAAGAGCGAGAGATATGAAGAAAAAACAAGAAAAGTTGCCAAAAATAAAAGAGGTGGAAGATTTAACGAAGACTTTGATGATGAAAAATTAAAGGATTTAAAACAAGTAGACCGCCTATCAAATATGTTTGAAGACCAAGAAGGTGGAATGTTAGATTATTATGATTTAACAACAGCAAGAGGAAAGAAAAATAAAAAGAAAGTAAACAAAGATGAGAAAGAAAGGACACAAAAAATATTCAAGTTAACAGAAATTACAATACCTTCATCTATTACTGTAAAAGATTTAGCAACAGAACTTAAGAAAACTTCTGGAGAAGTTATAAAAAAATTATTAGATTACGGAATAATGGCAACAATAAATAACGAAATAGATTTTGATACAGCATTTTTAGTAGCAGGTGAATTTGGAGTAACTGCAAACAAGAAGGAAGAAGTAAAAGAAGAAGATATTCTATTTGACGATTCAGAAGACAAGGCAGAAGATTTAGAGGTAAGGCCACCAGTTGTAGTAGTTATGGGACACGTTGACCATGGTAAAACATCACTTCTAGATGCTATAAGAAAAACTAATGTTATAGAAGGAGAAGCAGGTGGAATTACGCAGGCTATTGGTGCGTATAAAGTTGAAGTAAATGGAAGAGAAATTACTTTCTTAGATACACCAGGTCATGAAGCATTTACAAGTATGCGTGCAAGAGGTGCTCAAATTACAGATATAGCAATATTAGTTGTAGCAGCAAATGATGGAGTAATGCCTCAAACAATTGAAGCTATAAACCATGCCAAAGCTGCCGATATACCTATTATAGTTGCAATAAATAAAATAGATTTACCAGATGCAAATATAGATAAAGTAAAACAAGAATTAATGAATTATGAATTAGTTCCTGAAGAATGGGGCGGAAACACAATATATGTACCAATTTCTGCAAAGAAAAATATTAATATAGATGAATTGCTTGAAATGGTACTATTACAAGCAGATGTACTAGAATTAAAAGCAAACCCTCACAAACAAGCAAAAGGAGCAGTTATAGAGGCAAGGCTTGATAAAGCAAGAGGTCCAATAGCTACAGTTCTTGTACAAAGAGGAACACTAGATACAGGAGATACAATAGTAGTTGGATCTTCAATTGGTAGAATTAGAGCAATGAAAAATGATAAAGGTCAAAAGGTTAAAAAAGCAGGACCATCAACTCCAGTTGAAATATTAGGATTAACAGAAGT
Organism: uncultured Clostridia bacterium; assembly: GCA_947593355.1. Classification (GTDB taxonomy): domain Bacteria; phylum Bacillota; class Clostridia; order TANB77; family CAG-508; genus UMGS1663. Next base: position 14,539 of record CANQDO010000003.1, read on the forward strand.
TCCAGAAGCAGGAGATACTTTCTATGAAGTAAAAGATGAAAAAATGGCAAAACACTTAATAGAAAGAAGAAAACGTCAACAAAGAGAAAAATCAATAAATGATGTTCAAAAAGTTACATTAGATAACTTATTTGACCAAATGGAAAAAGGAAACTTAAAACAATTAAATATTATAGTAAAAGCAGATGTTCAAGGTTCAAGCGAAGCATTAAAACAATCATTAGAAAAACTATCTGATGACGAAGTAAAAGTTAAAGTAATACATTCTGCAACAGGAGCTGTTACAGAGTCTGACCTAAACTTAGCAAAAGTTGCAAATGCAATCATTATAGCATTTAATGTAAGACCAGTGGCAACAGCAAAAGAAGTAGCAGAAAAGGAAAATATTGAAATAAAACAATATTCAGTAATTTACCAAGTAATAGATGATGTAAAAGCTGCAATGAAGGGTATGTTAGATCCAGTATACGAAGAAAAAGTAATAGGAAATGTAGAAGTAAGACAAGTGTTTAAAGTATCAAATGTAGGAACCATTGCTGGTGCTTATGTATTAGAAGGTAAAATAGAAAGAAATGCAGGAGTAAGAGTAATACGTGAAGGTGTTGTTATACATGAAGGAAAACTTATATCTTTAAAACGTTTCAAAGATGACGTAAAAGAAGTAGCAAAGGGCTATGAATGTGGTATGCAAATAGAAAATTACAATGATATAAAAGAAGGAGACATTATAGAAGTTTATGTTATGGAGGAAATAAAGAGGTAAACTATTAGGGACGGGGTTAAATAGTTTAACAAACTATTTATTAAGTGAGTTTCTAATAATCAAGAAGTAGTATAACAAATTTATATAAGGGATGTGAAATTATGGGAAAAGGAAATAAAAAGAGTACTGCTTTAAAAAATAGAAGAAAAGCAAAGAAAAATGAAAAAAGAGCAAAGAAAGAAATGGAAAAGTCACAAATGCAACAAGAAGCAGAGATGCAAACTAATCAATCAGAAATAGAAGAAAACAACATACAAGATGAAGAAGTTTATACAGGAGAAGTAAGAAGTATAGATGAAATAGTAGAAGAAATGAAAACTATTCAGCAAAAAAGAAAGGAATTTACAGAAAGAATACAATATGATGTTGAAGAACCGATTGATAAAAGAATGCAACAAGTTTTAGAAAGAAAAAGGGCAGAAGAGGCAGATAGAAAAAGAGACCTCGCATATAAAAAAGTGGTAGACAAAATTTTACGTGGAGAAGAAGAAAGGTAAAAGGAGGACAAAATGCCAACAAACGAAAATAGATTAAATCGTATTAATGAAGAATTAAAAAAGGAAATAAGTAATATTATTTCTTTTGAACTTAAAAATCCAGATGCAACTGGACTTATAAGCGTTACTAAAGTAAAAGTAACACCAGATTTGAAATATGCCAAAGTATATGTAAGCATATTAAATGCTAAAAGTGATGAAAAAACAATGGAAGCTTTGAAAAAGTCAGCTGGATTTATTAGAAGTCTAACTGCAAAAACAGTAAATTTAAGAATAACTCCAGAGTTAGTATTTGAAAAAGATGATTCATTAGAATATGGAATGAAAATAGACTCAATATTAAAAGATTTGAAAAAACAATAAACTTACATTAAAGGAAGGAATGGAATACAAAAATGACATTGGATAATATATTAGAAGAAATAAAAAAGGCAAATTCAATAGTAATATTGACACATGAAAATCCTGATGGAGATGCAATAGGTAGTAGTTTAGCTATGTATATTGCATTAAAATCAATGGGAAAAAAGTCAGATATAATTATTCCAGATATGCCAAGAATATATAATTTTTTACCTGAAGCAGATAAGATTATAAAGCAGAGCGATATTGAGCAATATGATTTAGCTATTGTGTTAGATTGTGCGACAGTAAAAATGCTAAATGGGTTTTCAAAATATTTTGAAGATTCAAAAGTAAAAATAACAATAGACCATCATGGAACAAATACAATGTATGGAGATTTTAACTATATAAATCCTGATTCACCAGCATGTGCACAAATATTGATTACTGTATTAGAGTATTTTGGGGTGAAAATTACAAAGGATATAGGAACGTGTATATTAACGGGAATAATAACAGATACAGGAGGTTTTCAATATCAAAATACTGCACCAGAAACGTTTGAATTTGCAGCAGATTTGTTAAGAAAAGGAATAAATGTATCTGAAATATATAAAAAGGTTATGAATACTAAATCAAAAGCCAATTTTGAATTAAGAAAAAGAGCTATTGACAGAATGGAATTTATAGAAGATGGAAAAATAGCTTTTACATATATCACAAAAAAAGATAATGAACAAACAGGTTCAGAAGCCGGTGACTATGAAGGAATTGTTGAAGAAGGAAGAAATATAGAGGGAGTTGAGGTTTCTATATTTTTAAGAGAAATAGATAAAGGTTATAAAGCATCACTTCGTTCTAATGAATATGTGAATGTTTCAGATATATGTTTAATGTTTGGTGGCGGAGGACATGTTCGTGCAGCAGGTTGCAATATGCAAATGCCACTAGAACAAGCAAAAGAAAAAATTATAAATCAAACAAAAATGTATATAAAATAATAATTATATAAACTTAGGGCGTAAGGAATATCTTCGTCCTACTTTATTTAGGGAAAAAGATGGATGGAATTGTATTAATAAATAAACCTAAAAATTGTACATCACATGATATAGTAAGCAAAGTACGAAAGACACTTAATATAAAAAAAGTTGGACATACAGGAACGTTAGATCCTAATGCCACGGGAGTGTTACCTTTGCTTATTGGTGATGCAACAAAACTTTCAAAATATTTAATTAATCATGATAAAGAATATGAAGTAGTTTTAAAATTAGGAATAAAGACAGATACTGCAGATTCAGAGGGAAAAATCATAGAACAAAAGCAAGTAGGAAAATTGAATGAAAATTTGATAAGTACGGTATTAAAAGAGTTTTTAGGTAAACAAAAGCAAGTACCTCCTATGTATTCGGCGATAAAAGTAAATGGAAAAAAATTATATGAATATGCAAGAAAAGGTGAAAATATAGAAATAAAACCTAGAGAAATAGAAATATATAATATTGAACTTTTAAATGTTGAAGAAGATGAAATTTCATTTAGAGTAGGTTGTTCTAAAGGCACATATATTAGAAGTTTGTGCGAAGATATAGCACAAAAATTAGGTACAGTTGGCTATATGAAAGAATTAAACAGAACGAAAGTTGGAGAATTTTATATAGAAGATGCGATTGATGTAGAAAAATTGAGCAATTTGGAGAAAATGGAAGAAAAATTAATATCAATAGAGCAATTTTTTAAAGACAAACCTAGTATAACAATGAATGAAAAAGAGTTAGAAAGGTTTTTAAATGGAGTAAAATTACCATATCAAAACTATAAGAATGGAGTTTACAATATATACAAAAAAAATGGCCAATACATTGGAATTGGCTACATTGACAAAAATATGTTAAAAAGGGATATAATACTAACACACGATTTATATCATTATAGCATAAAATAATAAAAAGAGCAAATAATAAAAAATGATAATAAATAATCAAAAATAAGCAAATAACATTTAATCGAATTAGATTAGCTTTAAAGTAAAAAAATCAGCTAATTTGGGAAATTGAAATAACAATATATATATGTTAATATATAAATAACCTAATCAAATAGTTATTAATTTTCCCTGCGTGGTGCGTGTAGACTGAAATTTTATTACCAACAAATTTTATAAGGGAGTCTGCCTTTGGATGTGGCGTGTATGCTTACTATGTAGTAAGAAACCCAGGAGCATTCAACAAGACACCCACCTGTGCAAACAGGTATTAAAAATTTCTTCATCTTACGGCTAAAGTGGGGATTTAATATATTAAAAATTACAGAAGACTTCTATTTTTAGAAGTCTTCTTTGAGTAAACTAATAGGGACGGGGTTAAATAGTTTAGCACAATTTATCTTTTTAGTTAAACTATAGGGGACGGGGTTAAATAGTTTAGCCAATTTATTTTATATTTCAAAACAATAATATTATATTTTTCGAAGTGACTCGTGGGGACCTTTTTAGAAAATGTTATGAGCGGTAAGCGAATTACATTTTCTTAAATGGGGCAACGTAGAAAAATATAATATTATTGTTTTGAAAATAGTATAGATACTTTTTGGCTAAACTATTTAACCCCGTCCCCTATAGTTTAACGGTAATTTCAAAATTACTCTAGTGTGCTAAACTATTTAACCCCGTCCCTATTAGTTTACTTTTAATAAAAATTATGCTAAAATCAAAAAAACGAACAAAGGAGATGCCAAATATTGAAAGTAGAACAATTAATACAATATGGAAAACAATATTTAGAAAAATATAAAATAAATGATATAGGCTTGATAGTAAGGATATTGTTAGCAAAAGTATTAAAAATAGAAAAAGAAAAATTAATAATAATAAAAGATAATGAAGTAAATGAAGAAAAACAAATAGAATATTTAAAAAAACTAAAGGATATAGCAGATGGAAAGCCACTTCAATATATAACTAATAATCAAGAATTTATGAAATTAAACTTCTATGTTGATGAAAATGTGTTAATACCACAACCAGATACAGAGGTTTTAGTAGAAGAAGTAATAAAATTATCTAAAGCTGGCTCAAAAATGTTAGATATGTGTACAGGAAGTGGTGCAATAGCAATAGCATTAGCGTACTACCTAAAAGAAGTACAAGTAGTTGCAACAGATATAAGTAGTAAAGCATTAGAAATAGCAGAAGAAAATTATAAAAAAAATAAAAGGGAAAATAGTATAAAATTTATAAAGTCTAATATGTTTGAAAACATAAATGAAGAGTTTGATATAATAGTTTCAAATCCACCATATATAGAAACTGACGAAATATTAAATTTAAATAAACAAGTGCAAAACGAGCCACATTTAGCATTAGATGGCGGTAAGGATGGATTAGATTTTTATAGAATATTTGCAAATGAAGCATACAAATATTTAAATAAAGGTGGATATTTGTGTTTAGAAATAGGCTATAATCAAAAGGAAAAAGTAATAGAGCTATTAAACAAAACAAATAAATATAGTGAAATATATGCAAAAAAAGATTTATCAGGAAATGATAGAATTGTTATAGCAAAAAGAAAAATGCAGTAAAAAAAGCGTTAATGAAAAATGATGCTAAAAAGAAAGAGGTGTTTATATGTCTTTTTCATCTGAAGTAAAAGAGTATTTAAGTAAAATAAATAATTTGAAAAATAAGGAAGAAGTTAAGTACGAGTTAATAGGCTATTTAATTAGTAATAATACAACTTGTAGTAATTCAAAAATAATGTATTCAACTGTAAATGAGTACAATATTAATAGATTTAGTAAGTTGATTTCAAATTTAAATGTTGTAGATTTTAAAATAGAATTAAAAGGTAAAAATTATACAATAACTCTTCCAAAAATAAATATGAATGAAATAAAATATATAAATAACAATATAGAAATAAACAATATTGAAGGCGATAATTTAAAGAAAGCTTTAATTAGAGGGGTATTTTTAGGCGGAGGAAGTATAAATAATCCGGAAAAGAAATATCACATGGAGATAATATTAAGCACATATGAAAATGCAAAATTTATAAAAGGTATATTACAAGAAGAAGATATAGAAACTAAAGAATTGCAAAGGAAAACGGGGTATTCTTTATACATAAAGGAAGGTGAACAAATTTCAAAATTTCTTGCTTATACAGGTGCAAATACAGCAGTTCTTAAATTTGAAGAAATTAGAGTAATTAGAGATATGAAAAATAATATTAACAGAAAGGTAAACTGTGAAACTGCTAATATAACTAAGACGGTAAATGCTGCTGTGAAACAAATTGAAGCAATAAAACTATTAAAGAAGCAAAGAAAGTTCGAAAGTCTTCCAGATACATTAAAGGAAATAGCAAATTTGAGATTGGAAAATCCAGACGCAACGCTTGTAGAATTAGGGCAAATGTTAAAAACACCAATAGGCAAGTCTGGAGTAAACCATAGATTAAATTCAATTATGCAAATTGCACAAATTAAATAAAGGGCAGGTAAAGCAGAAAGTCGAAATAAAAAAAGTAAAATATGAAATAAAAACAAAGTAAAATGTGAAATAAAAAACAAAATAAGATGCGAAATAAAAGGAGCTATTATGAAGGAAATAGGAATTTATGTTCATATACCATTTTGCAAGCAGAAATGCTATTACTGTGATTTTCTGTCTTTTGCAAAATGTAATAGTAAAATAGATGCTTATATTAGGGCATTAATAGCAGAAATAGAAAAAAATAAAAACGAAGATGTGCAAGTTTCAACTATTTATATAGGAGGTGGCACACCTTCTATAATTTGTGAAGATTATATAGAACAAATAATAGAAACTTTAAAAAATAATTTTAATATATTAAAAAATGCAGAAATAACAATAGAAGTAAACCCAGGAACAGTAAATGAAGAAAAACTACAAAAGTATAAAAATATAGGAATTAACAGATTAAGTATAGGACTGCAATCTACAAATGATAGAATTTTAAAAGAAATAGGAAGAATTCATAATTATGAGCAATTTGTTAAGAACTATAAATTAGCAAGGAAAATTGGATTTAACAATATAAATGTAGATTTAATGTTGGCACTTCCTAATCAAACAATTCAAAATTTAAAAGAAAGTATAGAAAAAATAGTAGAATTAAATCCTGAACATATTTCGGTATATTCACTTATATTAGAAGAAAATACGGTATTAGAAAAATTAGTGAAAAATGGTGATTTAAAGCTCCCAAGTGACGATACAGAAAGAGATATGTATTGGTATGTTAAAAATAAGTTAGAAGAAGTAGGCTATAAGCATTATGAAATTTCAAATTTTGCCAAACCTAATTATGAATCAAAACATAATGTAAATTGCTGGAAGCAGATGGAATATTTAGGGTTTGGGTTAGGAGCACACTCATATTATGAGGATAAAAGGTATTCAAACACAAGCATTTTAGATGAATATATAAAAGGTGAAAACCATGTGCAAATTCATGAAATACAAAATTTAGAAGATAAACAAAAGGAATACATGATGTTAGGCTTAAGAAAAATAGACGGAGTAAAAATTAGCGAATTTAAAAATAAGTTTGTACAAAATCCTATATATATATTTCGAAAAGAGCTTGAAAAATTGGAGCAAGAGGGCTTAATAAGCATTGATTTAGACGAAATAAAACTAACTAATAAAGGAATAGATTTAGCAAATTTAGTATGGGAAGAATTTGTTTAAAAATGATACGAAATATGACAAAATGATACAAAAAAGTAGTTTTTTACATAAAATTAATTGACGTAATATGGAAAAGGTGATAAACTAAAAACATAATTTGTACTTTAGCATTAAATATATTAATTTAATGAAGGAGGATAGACATGTCGACGAGAAAAAAGCAGAGCATCTATAATTCAGAAATTCGGGAGAATAACCAGAGTGCAGATAATGTAAAAGAAGTGGTTGACAGTAAAAACAATAGGAGCAATGCAAAAACAAAAACCAAAAAGCAGAAGGACGCAGAGCTAGGGGGAACCGATAAAAAAACACATGTTGAAGAAAACGAAGACTACAAGATTGTATTACCGGATATGAAGTCAATAGAGAAATCTGTTTTGGGAAGCATTGTTGGGCAAGATGAGCAAGTAAGGCAAGTAATTACAGCCATATATAGGGCAAAGGAATTAAAATCTATTAAAGCTAATGTGCTTATCATTGGAAACAGTGGGACAGGCAAAACAGAAACAATAAAGCAAGTGGCAAAAAGATTAAGAATTCCTTATACAGAGGAAGATGCTACCAAATATACTCAAGAAGGATATTGGGGTGCAGATGTAGTAGATATGTTGTACCATTTGTTGGACAAAACTAACGGAAATATAAAAGAAGCAGAAAATGGTATAATAATTATTGACGAAATTGATAAAAAGGCAGGTAATGATGTACGGGATGTTTCCGGCGTAACTGTACTTAATAGTTTATTAAAAATTATTGAGGGGAGTATTGTAGAACTTGACGATTTAGCCGATCCATTTGGAGAAGAAATAATCCAATTTAACACTAAAAATTTAATTATAATCTTTTTAGGAGCATTCAAGGGACTGGAAAAAATAAGAGATAAGAGATTAAACAGAAACATGGTGGGATTTGCGTATAATGAAGAGCACAAAAAAACAAATGCGCAAAAAACAAGATTTTTGAAACAAGATTTAGTTAAGTATGGAATGCCTGAAGAGTTTGTTGGAAGGATTGATACAATAATTGAAATGAATAAGTTGACAAAAGAAGATTTGGCAACAATACTGGCAAAATCCAACTTATCCATTTTCAAAAGGTATAGGGCAGAACTTAAAAAGAAGGGGGTTAAATTAGTACATTCAAGAAAACTGTATGATATTATTGCAGAAAAGTCTTTGACTTTAGATACTGGAGCCAGAGAATTGAGCAATACTGTAAACTACATTTTCGAAAATATCATTTATGAAGTTTTAGCTAATCCGGGAAAGTATACAAGGTGTGTATTGTCTCCACAGATTGTAGATGATAACACAAAATTTGAATTGTCGTAAGTCAAAACTTAATATAGGCTCGAGGGCAAAACATTTTTATTAATGTGAATTTTAGAGCAAAATATAGCTATAATTCGAGCTTAATGCAAAATACCGCTTAATGCGGTATTTTTGCATTGTATGAGATATATTAATTTACAAAATTTGCGTATATAAATACAATTTTATAAAATCACAAAAAATTCACACAAAAAATTAGCAATCTGTATTGACATTTGCTAAAATTGGTTATAATATATAACAAGTTAGCACTCTAACTGTTAAAGTGCTAAAAGTTAAAATATAAGGTTAAGATAGTTGCAAGTAAAGAGGTGATAAAGTGTTAGACGATAGAAAGAAAAAGATTCTACAAGCAGTAATAGATGAATACATAAACACAGCAGAGCCAGTAAGTTCAGGAGCATTAGTAAAAAAATATAATTTAAAATATAGTAGTGCTACCGTAAGAAATGAGCTTGCAGAACTTGAAGGTAAAGGTTATTTAGATAAAACTCACACTTCATCAGGCAGAGTTCCTTCAGAAAAAGGTTATAGGTTTTACGTAGATGAACTTATAAAAGATGACAATATTTCTTTAGAAGAAATCAAATATATACAATCAAAATTAGGTACAAAAGTAAACGAAATAGAAGACTTAACCAAAATTGCAACAACAACTTTATCAGAAATAACACATTATACAACGGTTTCAATAGGGCCAAAAGCGCAAACGCAGATAATACAAGAAATAAAATTTGTATTGTTAGGTTCAAGAATGTTAATGGTTGTAATAGTTACAGATAGTGGCTTGGTTAAAGAAACAATAATAAAATATAATGAAGATATAACTGAAAGTCAAGTAGAAACATTAAATAACCTTTTCAACAGTAAGCTTAAAGGAAAACCGTTAAGTAAAATAGATAAACCAATGGAAGAATATATACTTTCAGAAATAAAATATAGCATAGATGTTATAAAACCAATTATAGAGCAAATAAATAAAATAATAGAAGCGGAAGAAAATATATATTTAGAAGGAGCAAACAAATCACTTGAATTACCTGAATTTAAAAGCCTAGAGCTTGTGAAAAACTTTGTAAATATATTAGACGAAAAAGACTTGATGATAGATGTATTGAACTCAGGATTGGCCAAAGATATAAATGTATATATCGGAGACGAAAATGAAAATGAACAATTAAAAGACTTTAGTATAGTAACTTTTAAACATTCTGTAGGTGATAAAGATTTAGGAACAATAGGAATAATAGGACCGAAAAGAATGAATTATTCAAAAGTAATTTCAGTAATGAAATATATAAGCAAAAAAATGAATATGGACTTAAAAATGCAAGATGATGCGGAACAAGATGAAAATAGAACCGAAGACGATAAAAATAATTCAAATTAAATAAAGGAGGAAACAAATGGCAGAAAACGAGGAAAAAAAAGAAGAAAAGAACTTGAAGAATGAAGAAACAGGCAAAAATGAAGAAGACACAAAAAATGAAGAAAATTGTGAAAATGAAGAAATGAAATTAAAAGACACAATACTTCTTCAAAAGAAGCAATTAGAAGAACAAGATGATAGGTTAAAAAGATTAATGGCAGAATTTGATAATTTCAAGAAAAGAAGTTCAAAAGAGAGAGAAGGCTTATATAATTCTTTAGTATCAGACATTTTTACAAACTTGCTACCAGTTATAGATAATTTAGAAAAAGCGGTGGAAGCTGAAACTAAAGATGTAAATTACAAGCAAGGTGTAGAGCTAGTTTTAAAACAATTTAAAGACGTTTTAAAATTAAATGGTGTTGAAGAAATAGAAACAGTTGGAAAAACTTTTGATCCTGAACTTCACGAAGCAGTAAGTTTAGTGCAAGACGAAAATTTAGGCGAAAAAGAAATAAAGGAAGAATACAGAAAAGGCTATAAGATAGGAAGTAAAGTAATACGCCATTCAATGGTAGTGGTTGCAAACTAAAAAATTAAAAGAATAATAAAAATATTGTAGAGCTATACTAAATATAATAAGCAGAAAATCACTAGTATAGGAATAAAAAAGTTATTAATTTTCATACCAAATAATATTTTGGTAAGCAATATATATAGGTGAATGGAAGTTAAAAGTATTAAACTATTTAACCCCGTCCCTAATAGTTTAAGAGTTTAAGGAGGAATTTAAAATGGGAAAAATTATAGGAATTGATTTAGGAACAACAAATTCATGTGTTGCAGTTATGGAAGGTGGAGAGCCAGTAGTTATACCAAATGCAGAGGGTAATAGAACTACACCATCTGTAGTTGCATTTTCAAAAAATGGTGAAAGATTAGTTGGACAAATTGCAAAACGTCAAGCGGTTACTAATCCAGACCATACAATTATTTCTATAAAAAGAAAAATGGGAACAAATGAGAAAGTAGATATAGATGGAGATAAATTTTCTCCACAGGAAATTTCAGCAATGATTTTACAAAAATTAAAGGCAGATGCAGAAAATTATTTAGGACAAAAAGTAACTCAAGCAGTTATCACAGTTCCAGCGTACTTTTCAGATAGTCAAAGACAAGCAACAAAAGATGCAGGTAAAATTGCAGGATTAGAGGTTTTAAGAATTATAAATGAACCAACTGCAGCATCTTTAGCTTTTGGTATGGATAAAGAAGATCAAGATCAAAAAATAATGATATATGACTTAGGTGGAGGAACATTTGATGTTTCTATACTAGATATTGGTGATGGTGTATTTGAAGTTTTAGCTACAAATGGTAATACTCATTTAGGTGGAGATGACTTTGATGATAGAATTATAAAATATTTAGTAGATGAATTTAAAAAGTCAAATGGAATAGATTTAAGCACAGATAAAATGGCAATGCAACGTTTAAAAGAAGCAGCAGAAAAAGCTAAAATAGAGCTTTCTGGAATGCAACAAACTCAAATTAATTTACCATTTATTACAGCAGACGCAACAGGACCAAAACATTTAGATGTAACTTTAACAAGAGCTAAATTTGAAGATTTAATTAGCGATTTAGTAGAGGCTACAAAGTTACCAGTTGAACAAGCTATGAAAGATGCAGGAGTAACTGCAAATGATATTCATAAAGTATTATTAGTTGGTGGTTCTACAAGAGTTCCATGTGTTCAAGAAGCTGTTAAGAAAATAACAGGAAAAGAACCAGATAAAGGAATAAACCCAGACGAATGTGTTGCTATTGGTGCAGCAATTCAAGGTGGTGTACTTTCTGGAGATGTTAAAGATTTAGTATTACTAGATGTAACACCATTATCATTAGGTATTGAAACTTATGGTGGAGTATTTACAAAATTAATAGAAAGAAATACAACAATACCAACTAAAAAGTCACAAATATTCTCTACAGCAGCAGATGGTCAAACATCAGTAGAGGTACATGTTTTACAAGGTGAACGTGAAATGGCTGCATACAACAAAACATTAGGAAGATTCCAATTATCAGGAATTCCAGCAGCACCAAGAGGAGTACCACAAATTGAAGTTACATTTGATATAGATGCAAATGGTATAGTTCACGTTTCTGCAAAAGATATGGCAACAGGAAATGAGCAACAAGTATCTATTACAGCATCAACAAACTTAACAGATGCAGATATTGAAAAGGCTGTTAAAGATGCAGAGGCACATGCAGAGGAAGACAAAAAGAAGAAAGAAGATATTGAAGTTAGAAACAATGCAGAAAGTTTAGTATACAATTCAGAAAAAACTTTAGGAGAATTAGGCGATAAAATAAGTGGAGAAGAAAAAGCTAAAGTTGAAACTGAAATTGAAAATGTTAAAAAAGCATTAGAAGGAACAGATACAGAAGCAATTAAATCTGCAACAGAAAAATTAACAACAGAATTTTATGCAGTTTCAGAAAAATTATATAATCAAGTAAAACAAGAACAGGGCAATGCAAATGCAAATGGAGCAGATGCAGGAGCAAATGATGCAAACGCAAGTGCTGGTCCAAATGTAGATCAAAATGGAAATGTATATGATGCAGATTACAAAGTAGAAGATGATGGAGATAAAAAATAATAAAGAAAGATAATAAGTTATACTTGAGCAAGAGGTTGGAAAGGCAAAATTCCAACCTCAAACTTAAGTTAAAAGGAGAAATATATGTCAAAACAAAATTTAACTATATCTGAAATGCAAGAAATGCAACATGAGTTATATGAAGCAAATAAAGAAAAATGGGGAGATGCAAAACCAGAACATGCTAAAGATCATATATTATTTATGATAGAAGAAATAGGAGAATGCATATCTATTATTAAGAAAAAAGGAATAGACTCAATTATGAAAGATAAAGATGTAAGGAGTAGATTCCTTGAAGAGATAACAGATGTACAAAATTACTATATAGAAGTATTAAATAGGCTTAATATAACTCCAGAAGAATACTCAAATGCGTATATACAGAAGCATATTTACAATATGAACAGAAATTATGAAAAGGATAATTCTAGAAAATATAATAATAAGACATTTTAGTAGGAGGAAAAAATGGCAGGAAAAAGAGATTATTATGAGGTATTAGGTGTAGAGAAAAATGCTACAGATGATGAATTAAAAAAAGCATATAGAAAACTTGCAAAAAAATATCATCCTGATGCAAACCCAGATAATAAAAAAGAAGCAGAGGCTAAATTTAAAGAAGTAAATGAAGCATATGAAACTTTATCAAACCCTGAAAAAAGAAGAATGTATGATCAATTTGGACCAGATGGACCTCAAGGTTTCGGAGGAGGAGCCGGAGGTCAAGGAGGCTATTATTCATACTCTAGTTCTGGTTTTGATGGTTTCGGTGATTTTGGCGATTTAGGAGATATATTTTCATCATTCTTTGGAGGAGGTTTTGGAGGAAGAACCTCATCAAGGCATACAGGACCAATTAAAGGTGCAGATTTAAAAACCAGTATAGATATAACTTTTGAAGAAGCATATTTAGGAGTGGAAAAGGAAATATCAATAAGTAGAAATGAAACATGCAATCACTGCCATGGAAGTGGGGCAAGACCAGGAACGAGTCCAGAAACTTGTACAGTATGTAGAGGTACAGGTGTTGTAAAACAAGTACAAACAACGATATTAGGTCAAATGCAAACACAAAGACCATGTAGTAATTGTCATGGAACAGGTAAGGTAATAAAAGAACCATGTGAGGAATGTAAAGGAAAAGGAACTATTAGAAAACAAGCTAGAATAAAAGTAAAAATTCCAGCTGGAATAGATGATGAACAAACTATAGTATTAAGAAAAGAAGGCGAACCAGGAGAAAGAGGAGGTCCACAGGGAGATTTATACATAATTGTTCGTATAAAAAGGCATAGCATTTATACTAGAAAGGGAGACAAAGTATTTTGTGATATTCCAATTACATTTACTCAAGCAACATTAGGTGCAGAGCTAGAAATACCTATGGTAGATGGAACTAAAGAAAAATATAGAATACCAGAGGGTACTCAAACTGGAACAAAATTTACAATAAAAAATAAAGGCTTTAAATCAGTAAATGGAAATTATCAAGGAGATTTTGTATTTACTGTGCAGGTTCAAGTACCAAAAAGGTTAAGCAAAGAGCAAAGAGATTTGCTAGTAGAGCTTGCTAAAACAATGAATGAACAGCCCCCAGTAAAAAAACGTGGCATATTTGGTTAAACTATTAAACTATTAGGGACGGGGTTAAATAGTTTAGTAAATTAATTACTTTATTTCAAAACATAGATATATTATTTATTTAGTAACTCTTAAACTGCATAATAGCTTGTAAAAATTTTATTTTAAGTAAAACAAGTTTTACAAAATAAAATTTTTACAAGCTATAATTTGTTGCTACCCACAAAATGTTACTAAATAAATAATATATCTATGTTTTGTAAGTATTTTAATATATTTTTACTAAACTATTTAACCCCGTCCCTAATAGTTTAATTAATTTTTGTTATAATATAGTTGAAAAAAAATAGATATTCATGATAAAATATTTTAAAATATTAAATGTCAAAAAAGAGGTAAATATGCAAAAATTTTTTGTAAATAATAATCAAATAGAGAGCGGAAAAATAAATATAAATGGTGAAGATGTAAATCATATAGTAAATGTATTAAGACTAAATACAAATGACGAAATACAAATTTGCAATATAGATACATCAGAAAATTATATAGCTCAAATTACTAATTGTACAAAAAGCGAAGTAATATGTAAAATATTAAACAAAATAGAAGAAACTGTCGAATCAAATATAAAAATAGACATATATCAAGGGCTCCCAAAAGCAGATAAAATGGAACTTATTATTCAAAAAACTACAGAAATAGGTGTAAGAAGTATAGTTCCAGTGGAAATGGAAAGGAGCATTGTAAAGTTAGATGCAAAAGATAGGCAAAAAAAAGTAGAAAGATGGCAAAAAATTGCAGAAGTAGCAGCAAAACAAAGCAAAAGAGATATTATACCTAAAGTAGAAAATTGTATAAATATAAAAGAAATATTGAATAGAATAAATAATTATGATAAATTTATAGTAGCATATGAGGAAGAAAAAAATACAACATTAAAACAAGTCTTAAAATCCATAAAGGAACAAGAATTGCTAGATGGAGAAAAGTTCAAAGATAAAAATATAACAATAGGCGTTTTAATAGGACCAGAAGGTGGAATTGATGCAAAAGAAATAGAATTATTTAAAGAAAAAGCAAGTATTGTTACTTTAGGCAAAAGAATATTAAGAACAGAAACTGCACCAATAGTAATATCAAGTATTATTATTTATGAATTAGAAAATTAAGGAGTTGTATATTGCAAATGAATGAAGAAAAAAATGAAGAACCAAAGAAAAAAACTGTAAGAAGAGTAAAATCAAATGATATTAGCAAAACTGAACTAGAAAATGAAAAAGTTGAGCCTAAAAAAACGGTAGCTAAAAGGAGTTCAACAGCATTAACTTCGAGCTCAAAAAGTTCGAAAAAAGAAAGTTCAGCAAAAAAAAGTCCGGCTAAAAAAACATCAACAGTAAAAACTTCAGCAAAAATAAGTTCAACCCAAAAGCTTGTAGAACAAAAGGGTGAGGAAAAAGAAGATGAAGTTAAAGAAGAAAATATAGAAATTAAAGATGAATTAGAAAGTAAAGAAAATCAAGAAATTAAGAAAACTAAAACACAAAAAGCAGAAGTAGAAGATAGACTTGCTAGTATTAAAAGCATGCTAGAAGCAAGCGGAAATTTATCGACGCCAAATAAAAAAACAAGAACTACATCAAAAACTAGCACTAAGATAAAGGTTGAAGGTGTTAAAAGCAAAACTAAATTAGAGAAAAAAGAAGACGAAATACCTAATAAAGAAGAAGTTAAAAGTAGTGAAAGAAAATCAAAAAAAGAAGATATTAACCAAGAAAAGGTAAAAAGCAAAACAAAACCTAGAAATACAAATAGAATAGAAAAAATAGAAAATACTGATAAAAAAGAAAAAAGCACTAATAGTAAATCAATAAACAAAGAAAACAACAAAGCTAAAAGAGAAACGGGTAAAGCTAAAGAAAAAAATACAAAAGAAAATAAGAAAAAAGAAACATCAAAAGCACAAATAGAAGAAGATATACAAAAAGAATTAGAAGAAGATGAATTAACATCATCAAAAAGAAAAATAAAGAAAAAAGAAGTAAAAGAAGAAGAAAAGTTAAATTTAATAAAACAAGAAATAGATATTTTTAGAGATAAAAAGAAAAAAAGTTTATCAAAAGTACATAGTAAAGTAACAGCAAATGTAGGAATAATTATGGCCATAGTTTTATATTTTAGTTTTATGTATTTGGGTTATAAGAATATAGATGCAAATACATTTTTAGTAGATTTAAAAGTGTTTAGCATAATAATAGTAGCAATAACAATATTTATGTTTGAACTAGCGTATAAAAAAGATAGTGGTAAGTTAGCAATTAATGGAATAGAATTACTAATTATTTCAATAGTAACATTGCTTGCAACATTTGTATATCAGAGGTATAATGAGTTATTTGTGAAGATAGGAGCAATAGTTACAATTACATTTGTAATGTACTACATATTAAAAACAATCATTATTTATGCAAAAGATAAAAAACTTGCAAAAAGGCAACCATTTGATATAAAGAAAATAATAAGTGACGAAAGAGAATAGTTTACTTAAATGCAAAATAAAAAATAATTTAAATGAAAAGTAAGTAAATAGTTTAAATGAAAAGTAAGTAAATAATTTAAAGTAATGGTAAGTAAAATAGTAAAATTGAAATAATAAATAATTCAAAAAAGAGGAGAATTATATAATGAAAAGTATGACTGGCTTCGGAAGAGCAAAACTTGAAAAAAATAATAGAATATATGGAATAGAAATAAAATCAGTAAATCATAAATATAGTGATATTTCAATAAAATTGCCAAGAAGTATAAGCTATATGGAAGATAATATAAAAAAAGAAGTATTAAAAAATATATCAAGAGGAAAAATAGATGTATTCATTACTTACGAAAATTATAGTGAACAAGGAAAAGATGTAATAATAAATCATGAATTGGTAAAAAAATATATAACAGAATTTAATAAATTTGCAGAAGAAAACAACTTAAGCATGGACATACCTATTACAGAAATAACAAAACTTCCAGATGTACTCACACTAAGAACTATAGAGGATGACGAGGATATAATACAAAGTGAAGTTTTAGAAGCATTAAATATGTCCATTTCAAATTTTGTAAACATGAGATTGCAAGAAGGAGAAAAAATAAAAGAAGACTTAAAAAGGAGAATAGAAGAAGTAGAAAAAAAAGTACAGGAAATTTCTGTATATTCTACTGGACTTATTGAAGAATATGTAGTAAAATTAAATCAGAGATTAAAAGAAATGCTAAAAACTGACTCTATAAACGAAGAAAGAGTATTAACAGAAGTAGTAATATATGCAGATAAATGTTCAATAGAAGAAGAACTAACAAGACTTAATAGCCATATTAATCAATTTAAACAACTAATTAATGAAGAGCAACCTGTAGGTAAAAAACTAGACTTTCTAATTCAGGAAATGAATAGAGAAACAAATACCATTGGCTCAAAGTCTGTAAAATTAGAAATAACAAACCTAGTAATTGATATAAAAACGAATCTAGAAGATATACGAGAACAAATACAGAATGTAGAATAACCAAAAGTAGAGTAGAGACGCATTATTCTTAAGTAGAAAAGGAGGCGTTGTTATGAAATTAATTAATATTGGGTTTGGTAATATTGTTTCAACAGACAGAGTTATAGCTATAGTAAGTCCAGAATCTGCACCAATAAAAAGACTAATACAAGACGCAAGAGATAGTGGAAATGCAATAGACGCGACATGTGGAAGAAAAACAAGGGCAGTATTAATAATGGATTCAGGTCACATTATTTTGTCTGCTGTACAACCAGAAACCGTGGCAGGAAGATTAAATGAGTAAACTATTAGGGACGGGGTTAAATAGTTTAATGAACTTTATATTAAAATAAGTAAGAATTAAGGGGAGGAATTATAATGATAGTAAAACCAACAACAGCTGAATTACTAAGTAAAACAGATAACAAGTTTAGGTTAGTAATAGCAACAGCTAAAAGGGCTAGACAAATAGCCAATGGTAGTGATCCATTGGTAGAAAGTGAAGAAACATCACCAGTAACACTTGCTGCAGAAGAAATTGCAGAAGGAAAAGTAGAAATAGAAAAGGAGTAATTAAGGGTAATTATGGAGAAAAAACATATTATATCTTTAGGAGGACAACTAGCTAGTGGAAAAAGCACTATATCTAAAATATTGCAAGAAAATTTAAATTTTGGAATATATAAAAATGGAGATTATTTCAGAAAATTAGCAATGGAAATGGGAATGGACGTTACAACATTTAATGTATATGTAATAAATCACCCCGAAATAGATAGAAAAATTGAGTATAGTGCAAAAGAGTATGCTAAAGAGCATGATAATTTCATAATAGATGCTAGGTTGGGATTTTATGCAGTTCCAGAATCTTTTAAAGTATATTTAAAAGTGGATATAAATGAAGCAGCTAAAAGAGCATTTTATGATGAAAATAGAAAAAAATCAGAAAATTTTGCTACTATTGAAGAACAAAAAGAAGATATGATAAAAAGGTATAATTTAGAAAATGAGAGATATTTTAATTTATATGGTGTTAGAAAAGAAGATGAAAGTAATTATGACTTAATAGTAGATACTACATATATTACACCAGAACAAGCAGCAACAATTATAAAAGAAGAATACTTAAAATGGCTAGAAAAGGAAAGAAACCGTGTAATAGATGAGTAGAATATCAAGAAATTATAAAATGAAGTGCAAAACATAGATAAGATGATACAAATATAATATGCGATAAAGTAATAATATATAATAGAATAACAATATGCAATATGAAAAGAGATAATTAATATAAAAAAGCGAGGGAAAATAACACAACCCTCGCTTTTTGGAGTGCCTAATATAGGTAATTGCATAAATCACGGACTATAATCGAAACTTACTTAAAAAGAAGAAAAGTCGATTGTTTTGACCGTGGTATTTACCCGTATAGGTGCATTGCAACCGGAGATATGTTGCAGGTAACGCTGACTTAAAAGATTGTTATTAATTGCGTCCACCAGCAAGTTGTACAGAGAATCGGTGGGAACAACGTTCACCCCATAAACCTTCCATGTGCCTTTTTTGGTTACAATTTTTCTGGTCATAATGCAAATCCTCCTGAAATAAAATATTTTACCATATAATATTAACATAAAAACAAGAAAAAATCAATTAGTAATGAATATTTTGCGAAATATATAAAAAGACATTGACATAATCAATGGAAAATAATATAATAATGTCGTAACTTGTAGTATAATTTAGCATTTTTTATGCTAAATGTTTTGGAGAGGGGGCCAATATGAGAGTGATTGATCTTGAAAAAAACGAAATTGAGGCCTTGACCAGTATTACAAGGGAAGAGGCAAAAAAGAGGTTGGAATCAGGCAAGCCTGTAATCTGCAAAGTAGATGCAAGGCTATACGAAAGGGTAGAAAGTCCGCTTGATTTAATAAATATAATCAACCTCGAAAAAAACAAAATCTATGACAAGCTGACATTTTTTGTTTAAACTAGGTATAAAAGCTTGTGAACAAATGCTCTGTTGGTCAAAAGGAAGAAATCCAGTAAAAATAACTGGATTTCTTCTTGTTTATTGTAAAAAATTTTGATATACTGTATAAAAATGGAGGAGTTCTAAATGATAGCACAAGTTATAATAAATACAAATGCAAAAGAATTGAATAAAACATTTGAGTACAATGTGCCAATAGAAATGCAACCAAAAATAAAAATTGGTAGCAGAGTATTAGTATCATTTGGAAGAAGTAAAAGCTTAGAAGAGGGCTTTGTTATAGGCTTTGTAGAAAATTCAAAATACAAATTAAAAGATATAGAAAAAATAGAGGAAAAAGATTTTATAGATGAAGAATATATAGAACTTGCAAAGTGGATGGCCAAAAGATATTTTTGTAACATTTCTGAATGTATAAAGTTAATGTTGCCACCAGGAACGAAAACTAAAACAGTAGATAATAGAGTAAAAGAAAAAACCGCAAAATTTGTAAGTTTGAAAGTAGAAGAAGATAAAGTAAAAGAAGAAATAGAACAAAATTTGATAAAGTCAGATAAACATATAAGATTACTAAATTTTTTGTTAGAAAATGGTGAAACTAATATAACTGAACTGGAAATGTTTGCAGATGTTTCAAAAGCTGTAATAAAAACTGTAGAAAAAAATGGCTATATCGAAATAAAAGATAAACAAATTGAAAGAAATCCATTTATACATAAAGTAATGCCAGATAGAACTACAAATTTAAAATTTACAGAAGAACAGCAAAAAGCATATAATGCAATAGAAACAGCAATAGATGATAAAATGAATTCAGAATTTTTAATTTTTGGTGTGACTGGTTCTGGAAAGACTGAAATATATCTTCAAGCAATACAAAAGGTATTAAATGAAGGAAAGTCTAGTATTATGCTAGTGCCAGAAATTTCACTTACTCCCCAAATGGTAGATAGGTTTATAAGTAGGTTTGGAGTAAACAAAATAGCAGTTTTGCATAGTAAACTATCAGTAGGAGAAAGGTTTGATAGTTGGAATAAAATAAAGTCAGGAGAAGCAAAAATAGTAATAGGTGCACGTTCTGCAATGTTTGCACCAGTTCAAAATTTAGGTTTAATTATAATTGATGAAGAGCATGATAGTTCATATAAATCAGAAATGACGCCGAGATATGACGTAAGAGTTGTAGCAAGAAAAATTGCTAAAAATAAAAATATTCCTTTAGTGTTAGGCAGTGCTACACCAGATATGGTAACATATTTTAAAGCAACTAAAGGTGAAATTGAACTTTTAGAACTTACAAAAAGAGCCAATAATTCTAAATTACCTAATGTAGAAATTGTAGATTTGAGAGAAGAATTGGCAAATGGAAATAGGTCAATGTTAAGCGTAAAACTATACAGCGAAATTGAAAAAAATTTAAAGGAACATCATCAAACGATATTGTTTTTAAATAGAAGAGGTTATTCAACATTTATAATGTGCCGAAATTGTGGGTATACTGTTAAATGTAAGCATTGTAATATAACAATGACATATCACTTAAAGGAGAATAAATTAAAATGTCATTATTGTGGATATGAGGAAAAACCAGTAAAAGTATGTCCTGTATGCAAAAGCGAAAATATAAGATATTTTGGTACAGGAACTCAAAAATTAGAAGCGGAAATAAATAAATTGTTTCCAAATGCATCTACAATAAGAATGGACGTAGATACAGTAACAAAGAAGAATTCACATGAGCAAATTTTGAATAAATTCAAAAATGATGGAATTGATATATTAATTGGAACACAAATGGTAGTAAAAGGGCATCATTTTCCAAATGTAACTTTAGTAGGCGTAATTGCAGCAGATAGTTCGCTTAATATAGATGATTATATGGCAAGTGAAAGAACATTCCAAATATTAACGCAAGTTGAAGGAAGAGCCGGACGAGAGAGTTTAGATGGGAAAGTTATAGTTCAAACATATAATCCAGATAATTTTGCAATAGAATGTGCGAAAAAGCAAGATTACAAGGCATTTTATAACACAGAAATAGCTTTAAGAAAGCAGTTGAAATATCCACCCTTTTGCGATATAATAATAATTGGCATTAGCGGGGAAAAGGAGCAAGAAGTTATAAAATTATCAGAAAAATTACATAGTTATTTTAAACAAAGAATAATAACTGAAAAAATAGGAATTTTGTTATATAAGCCATTGCCAGCTCCAATAGATAAAATAAAAAATAATTATCGATGGAGAATGATTATAAAATGCTTATATAATAAACAAATAAATGACTTAATTAATGATGGATTAGAGCAAATATATAATTCAAATAAAAGTCAAGATGTAAGGGTTGTGGTTAGCATAAATCCTAGTAGTATGATGTAATAGCCAAAAAGACTAAAAGGGGGAGAAAAAATGGCAGTAAGAATAGTAAGAGAAGAAGGAGACGAAATACTCAGAAAAAAGTCAAGAGAGGTCGAAAATGTAGATGATAAAATAAGAGAATTGCTAGACGATATGGTAGAAACGATGCATAAATATAATGGTGTAGGTCTTTCTGCTGTACAAGTTGGAGTTTTAAAAAGAGTAATTGTAATAGATTTATATGATGATAAAGGTCCAATAAAGCTTGTAAATCCTGTAATAATAAAAGAAAAGGGAGAGCAAGAAGTAGAAGAAGGATGTTTAAGCTTTCCTAATAAATATGCAAGAATAATTAGACCTGCAGAAGTTACAGTGGAAGCTTTAGACGAGAATGGAAAGAAAATAAAAATTCATGCAAAGGAATTATTGGCTCAAGCATTATGCCATGAAATAGATCATTTAAATGGTATACTTTTTATTGATTGTATGATTCCAGGAACGTTACAGTATGTTGAACCTGAAAAGGATAAAAAATAATTTTGTGTATTGCAAATAAAAGAGAAAGGTAAGCATCTTTTATTTTACTAGAGAAATAATATGAAAAATATAATATCAGTTTTATACTTTCAAGTAGAACGAGAAGGGAATGAAAATATTTATGAGAATTTTATTTATGGGAACACCAGATTTTGCAGAAGAGTCTTTAAGGGAAATTTGTCAAACTGAAAATGAGGTTGTTGGAGTTGTTACAAATCCAGATAAACCCAAGGGTAGGGGAATGAAAATGGTAGCTTCGCCTGTAAAAGAATATGCCCTTTCTCAAAATTTGAAGGTGTATCAACCAGAAAAGGTTAGAAATAATACAGAATTTATAAATGAAATAAATGCTTTAAATCCAGATTTAATATGCGTTGTAGCTTATGGGAAAATTCTTCCAAAAGAAATATTAGACATTCCTAAATTAGGATGTGTAAATGTGCATGCGTCTCTTTTACCTAAATATAGAGGGGCAGCGCCAATTCAATGGGCAGTGTTAAATGGAGATAAAGAAACAGGTGTAACCACAATGTACATGGATGTGGGAATGGATACAGGAGATATGATTTTAACTGAAAAGGTGCAAATTGGAGAAGATGAAACCACTGGTGAACTTTGGGATAGACTTGCAAAAATTGGAGGTAAACTTTTAGTAGAAACAATAGATCAAATAGAAAGGAAAACAGCACCAAGAATAAAGCAAGGTGAAGATTATACAATGGCACCAATGTTAGAAAAAGAAATGGCAAAAATAGAATGGAATAATATGCCAATGGCTAAAATAAAAAATTTAGTAAGAGGCTTAAATCCAATAATGGGTGCATATACATTTTTGAATGATAAAAAAATTAAGTTCTGGAAAGTGCAAACTATGCAAAATGAAAAGTTAGTTGAATTGTTCCCTGATTTAGCAGAATATTTTTATAAAGTACAGGACATAACACCTGGCACAGTAATGTTTTCAGATAGCAAAAAAGGCTTATTTGTTAAAGCAATGGATGGAGTTATAGAAGTAAAAGAAATACAAGGTGAAAACGCAAAAAGGATGAATATATCAGATTTCTTAAGGGGTACACCAATAAATGTAGGCGAAATATTTAACTAAACTATTAGGGACGAGGTTAAATAGTTTAGCAAATTTATTTTTTTAATTAAACTATTAGGGACGTTGTTAAATAGTTTAGTGGATAATAATGGTTTTATTGTAATATATTAGTGTGTTTTCACTAAACTATTTAACAACGTCCCTAATAGTTTAATGGTAATTTTCAGTTACGCTAACGTGCTAAACTATTTAACCCCGTCCCTAATAGTTTAGTAATCAAAAAAATTTTTACAAAAACAGTTGTAAAATAAAAATCAAATTGGTATACTTATAGTATCTAAATATTTAATATAAAATTTAGGAGGTATAAACAATGGAAGAAAAAGAAGTTAAAAAAGAGGAAAAAGTAGAAAAAGTCGATGAAATAACATTAACAGATACAAATCAATCAGATGAAATTAAAATAGCAGATGATGTAGTAGCGGTAATAGCTGGTGTAGCAGTAGCAGAAGTATCAGGAGTTGCATCAATGGCAGGTGGCTTTGCAGGAGGAATTACAGAAGTATTAAGTGGAAAGAAAAATTTAGCAAAAGGAATTAAAGTAGAAGTAGGAGATAAAGAAACCAAAATAGATGTTAATATTATAGTAGAATATGGTGTAAGAATACCAGATGTAGCTTTTGAAATTCAAAACAGAGTAAAAAAAGCAGTAGAAACAATGACTGGTTTAAAAGTTTTAGAAGTAAATGTTCATGTACAAGGTGTTAATACAGAAACTAAAGACGAAGAAAAAGATGGAGAATAAAATCTATCTAAAGGGGGACGCGGAGCTTCTGTGTCCCTATTTAATTAATAATAAAAATTTCATATAATGTAGAAGGGAATGAAATTTAAATGAAATTAATAGATAAAATAGGATTAAAAATATTTTCAATATTAGCACTAATACTTTCAGTTATAATGTGTATATTAATATTTAAATGGGTGAGTTTAGATACAATAAATTCAATAATACATAGTGCTTTAAATAATGAAGTGGCTTCAAATATAATATTAGCAGTTTCAATAATATTTATTTTACTTGCAATTAAATGTATATTTTTTAATTCAAAGGTAAGAGAAATAAATGGTGTAAAGGATGGAATCTTACTAAAAAATGATGATGGACAATTAGTTATATCAAAAACTACATTGGAAGAGTTAGTTAATAATATAGTAGAAGGTTTTGAAAGTGCAGAAAATCCGGTTACTAGAATAGTGCTAGATAAGGAACATAATTTGATAATAAATGTAATGTTTAATGTCAAAGAATCTGCAGTAATAAAAGAGTTATCATCAAATCTTCAAACAAAAATAAAAAATACAATTAAAAAGTCTTCAGATTTAGAAGTAAAAGAGGTTAATATAACAGTAAGGGAATTGCAGAAGAAACCTGAACAAACCGTGACAACTATATAATTATAAAGCAACTGGCGAAAGGTAAAATACAGAGTTTAAAAGTTGTGCCTAGAAAGGATGGTTAATATGGACAATTTTAAAGAGTTCTTTTCAAATTATGGAGGTATTGTAATAGGAATAATAGTAGCAATATTGCTAATGCTTACAAGGTTATACATAGTTATAATTGGTATAATAGTAATTGTTGCATGTGCGTATGCAGGTAATTATATACAAAAGAATAAAGATCAAGTAAAGGAAAAATTGAAGAATTTTATAGATAAAATGTAAGAGGTAGTTATGAATAGAACAGAAACCAGAGAATTAACATTTAAATTGTTATATAGTAATGAAATTCAAAAAGATATTGGACAAGAACAAGTTGATATTTTTATTGAACAATTTGAAGTTAAAAACGAGAACGAGAAAAAATATATAAAAGAAACTTTTGATGGAATTAACAAAAATTTAGATGAAATAGTAGGCTTAATAGAAAAAAATTTAAAAGAAAAATGGTCAATAGATAGAATATCTAAAATAGATATAGCAATTTTAAAACTTGCTATTTATGAACTTTTGAATTCAGATGTTCCATATAAAGTTGTTATAAATGAGGCGGTAGAGCTTGCTAAAAAGTATGGTGATGATTCTTCAAAATCATTTGTAAATGGTATTTTAGCAAGTATTGTGAAAGATAAAAATATAAGCGAATAAAATGATTAAAATATAAGTACATAATTGTAATTAAAGTATAATTAAAAAATAGCTAAAAGAAGTGAACCAAGTAGTAAAAAATACAAATAAAGTATATAAATCAAAGCGAACCAAATAGCAAAAAGCAAGGAGAAATAAAGTGGAGTATAAGCCAATATCAGTTACAGAATTAAATATGTATGTTAAAGAAAAATTTCAACAAGATGAATTTTTAAACAATGTTTTAGTAAAAGGTGAAATATCAAACTTTAAGCACCATTATACTGGGCACATGTATTTTACGCTCAAAGACGAAAATTCTTTAATAAAATGTGTAATGTTTAAAACATATACTGCAAATTTAAATTTCATTCCAAAAGATGGAATGAAAGTAGTTATTTTGGGAACTGTGTCTGTGTTTGAAAGAGATGGAGTATATCAAATATATGCAAAAGCAATGAAACAGGATGGAATTGGGGATTTATATGCAGAGTATGAAAGGTTAAAAGCAAAGTTAGAAAATGAAGGCTTATTTGATGCATCTCACAAAAAGAAAATTCCTATAATGCCTAAATGCATAGGAGTTCTAACATCCAATACAGGAGCAGTAATAAGGGATATTATAAATGTATCTACAAGAAGAAATCCAAATGTGTATATAAAGTTATTGCCTGTACCAGTGCAGGGAAAAGATGCAGCACCTAAAATAGTAAGTGCAATTAGTTTGATGAATGAAAAAAAGTTAGCTGATGTTATAATTGTAGCAAGAGGAGGAGGGTCTTTAGAGGATTTATGGCCTTTTAATGAAGAAATAGTAGCCAGAGCAATTTATGATTCTGAAATTCCAATAATATCAGCAGTTGGGCATGAAACAGATTTTACAATAGCAGATTTTGTGGCAGATTTAAGAGCGCCAACTCCGTCAGCAGCCGCAGAATTAGCTGTTGCAAACATAGATGATGTAAAGGAAAGATTACATATTTATAATAATAGATATAAAACTGCTTTAAAGAAAAAAGTAGAACTTATGAGATTAAGATTTGAAAAATGTATGAAGAGCAGAGCTTTTTCAAATCCGTTACAAAATATAAATGAACAATATATGTTACTTGACAAAAAGGTCAAAGGAATAGAAAACGCAATAAAAATAAAATTAAAAGATTCAAGAACAAAAATGGTAAAGGAAATAGCTAGAATAGACGCTTTAAGCCCTTTAAAAACATTAATAAGAGGCTATTCAATTACAGAATTAAATGGAAAAATAGTTAAAAGTTCAAAAAGCTTAAAAGCAAATGACCAAATAATATTAAAATTTATAGATGGAGAAAACAGAGCTAAAATTTTGTAAATAAATGGAGGAAATGAATATGAATAAAAAAGTAGCATTAATAGCAGCATTGGTATTAGTAATATGTGCGGCAATAATAGTGGCATCTATAATTAGCAATAATGAAAATCCAAATAATAATATTGAAGAAAATATAACTGGCAATGTATTTCAAAATGAAATGCAAAATGTTGAAAACAACCAAAGTACTGAAAATGCTGTAGCAAATGAACTACAAGCAGAAAATGTAGTAGAAAACACACAAGTTACAAACAGCGAAAAAACAAGTGAAGGAACTAATCAAGGTGCGCCATCTGCACCATCTAAAACAGGCGAAGAAATTGCAATAGAAATAGTAAAAGGAGAATGGGGAGATGATGCCAGTGTTGAGTTCATTGCAGAGAAAAATGAGGATGGAACTTATACAGTGGCAGTTAGAAATAAACAAACAACTAGAGCAGAGGCTTTTTACACTGTAAATGTACAAACTGGCATTTTTGTAGAGCAAGATGTTTATTAAGGAAAAATTAAGCTGGAAGGACTTTTGAAAATGTTTTTCAAAGAAAGGAAATGAAAATGGGTAAGGAAGATATAAATTTTGAGAAAGCAATGGAAAATTTGGAACAAATAGCAAACGAATTGGAAAAAGGAGATTTAGATTTGGATAGTTCTGTTGCTAAATTTGAAGAAGGTATGAAACTTTCAAAAAAGTGTAGTGAGATTTTGGAAAATGCTGAAAAAAAAATTACTATTTTACTACAAAAAGATGGAGAATTAGTAGAAGAAGATTTTGAAAATGATGAACAATAGAAAAAGGGGAAACAAAAATGCTAGGATTTTATCAAGAATATAAATATTTAATAATGCCATTTGCAATATGGTTTTGTATACAATTATTTAAACTAATATGGGATTTAGTAGTAACACATAAATTTAATTTTAAAAGAATATTGGGAGCAGGAGGTATGCCAAGTTCACATTCAGCAGTAGTAACATGTCTTGCAACTATGATTGGAAAAACTGCAGGGATAAATTCATATCAATTTGCAATGGCTGTTGTATTTGCATCTGTTGTTATGTATGATGCTGCAGGAGTTAGAAGAGCAGCTGGTAAACAAGCAAAATTATTAAATAAAATAATAGAAACACCAGGGCTTACTGGTGGCGAAGTATCAGAAAAGTTGGTAGAAGTATTAGGTCATACTCCTAAACAAGTTTTTGTTGGAGCAGTAATAGGAATTATAGTAGGCTTAATTGTTTAATACATAAATTGCATAATGTACAATTTAAGGTAAAAAATCTAAAATACATAAAATTTTAAAAAACATAAAAATCATAAAACGCATAAAAGGAGGAACAGTGATGGAAGATATAGAAATTGCAAGAAGTGTAAAGCTAGATAATATAGTGGATGTAGCCAAAAAATTAGAAATAGATGAAGAAGAAATAGAGCAATATGGAAAATATAAAGCTAAAATTTCTTTGAATACCTATGAAAAATTAAAAAATAATAAAAATGGAAAACTAATATTAGTTACAGCAATTAATCCAACTCCATTAGGAGAAGGAAAAACAACAATGGCAATAGGCTTAGCAGATGGAATTAGAAAGGTTGGAAAAAAATCAGTTCTTGCATTAAGAGAGCCATCACTTGGACCAGTATTTGGAATAAAAGGTGGAGCAACAGGTGGAGGTTATTCACAAGTAGCTCCTATGGAAGATATAAATCTTCATTTTACAGGGGATATTCATGCAATTACGTCAGCAAATAATTTATTATCTGCTATGATAGATAATCATATATATAATGGAAATGAATTAGGGTTTGAAAAAGTGACATGGAAGAGATGTGTAGACTTAAATGATAGGCAATTAAGAGTTGTAGATACGGGGTTATCAGAAGAAAAAAATATTGTACCTAGAAGGGATGGATTCGATATATCTGTTGCCTCAGAAGTAATGGCAATTTTTTGCTTAGCAAAAGATTTAAAAGATTTAAAAAGAAGACTAGGCAATATAATAGTAGGCTACAATAAAGAAGGAAACCCAATAAAAGCATCAGACTTAAAAGCAGAAGGAGCAATGGCAGTGTTATTAAAAGATGCAATCAATCCAAATTTAGTACAAACATTAGAGCACACACCTGCAATTATACATGGTGGACCATTTGCAAATATTGCACATGGATGTAATAGTGTTATAGCGACAAAATTAGCATTAAAATTAGGAGATTATGTTGTAACAGAAGCGGGATTTGGAGCAGATTTAGGAGCAGAAAAGTTCTTAAATATAAAAACAAGAGTATTAGGAGAAGTTCCAAGTGTAGTGGTATTAGTTGCAACAATTAAAGCATTAAAATATCACGGAGGAATGCCAAAAGAAGATATAAAAACAGAAAGCATAGAATTCTTAAATAGAGGAATAGAAAATTTATTAAAACATGTAGATAATATAAAAAATAAATTCGGTTTAAATGTAATAGTTGCAATAAACAAGTACACACATGACACACAAAAAGAAATTGAATGCTTACAACAAAAATTATTAGAAAAAGGAGTAATGCTAAGTTTAGTAGAAAGTTGGGAAAAAGGCGGAGAAGGTGCCGTTGATTTAGCTAATAAAGTAATACAACTTTGTGAAAATAGTAAAAATCAAAATGATTTTAAATATATATATAACTTAGAAGATAGTATAAAAGAAAAAATAGAAAAAGTTGCAAAAAGTATATATGGAGCAACAGAAGTGGAATACTCAGAAGAAGCAATAGAGCAAATAAAACAAATAGAAGAAACAGAAAACGGAATATACAAAAAAGTTCCAATTTGCATAGCAAAAACACAATACTCATTATCAGATGATGCTAAAAACCTTGAATGTAAAGAACCTTTTGCAATACATGTAAAAGAAGTAAAATTGCGAGCAGGTGCTGAATTCATAGTAGTCCTAACAGGAAAAATAATGACAATGCCAGGACTTCCAAAGAAACCAGCAGCAGAACAAATAGATATAGATGAAAAGGGAAATATCGTAGGAATATTTTAAACTATTAAACTATTAGGGACGTGGTTAAATAGTTTAATGGATTTCTAATAAATCAGAATGTTTATTAATTGTTATATATAAAAAATAGTTTTTAGAATATATAAATATGTATAAATAATATGTATAAAATAAATTTTTGATATATAAATAATTAAAATAAACAAAAAGAGGAAAAGATGTAAAATATCTTAAAAGGGCCTAAAATAAATTTTTATTCTTAAATGATTAAAAATCGTTTAAAAAGCATGAGAAATAAGTATAAGTAATATTTATATTTATTGCTCATTTAAAAGAAAGGAAAGTGATTTTTATGCCTAGAATAGCAAGAAAAGATTATGATACATCTTTTTTTCATGTAATAATTCATGCAGAAAAAGATGAGTATATATTCAAGGAAAGAAGGTATAAGCAAAAATATTTAGACTTAATTAATAAAACAAAAGAAGAAATTGATATACAAATAATTGCATATTGCATTATGGATAATCATGTACATATGCTAGTATATGCCAAAGAAATAGAAAATTTATCTAAATTTATGCAAAGAGTAAATACATCATATGCCATATATTATAATAGAGTATGCAAAAATCAGATTGGACACGTGTATAAAGATAGATATTTGAGTGAGCCAGTAAATGGTAGGAGATATTTTTTTAAATGT
This sequence comes from uncultured Clostridia bacterium, assembly GCA_947593355.1. Lineage (GTDB taxonomy): Bacteria > Bacillota > Clostridia > TANB77 > CAG-508 > UMGS1663. The sequence continues at coordinate 45,463 of CANQDO010000003.1, forward strand.
ATAAATTACATACATCAAAATCCTGTAAAGGCATGTATAGTATTGAAATGTGAAGACTATGAATATTCTTCTGCTAATGATTATATAAATAATAGTGGTTGTGCAAAATCTGAAATATTAAGTACAATATTCGAAAATGAAAATTATGTAGATTTAATAAATCAGTATAATAAAAACATTAATTTATTTATGGATATAAATCAAAACATAAATGAGAAAATGGATAGTTTAATAAACGAATTTATGGATGAAAATTCATGTAGTATAATTGATGTTTTGAAAAATTATAGAATTTTTTCAAATCTTATAAAATTTGTAAAAGATGGGGGAAGTATCACATATAATGATATTATAAAAAAATTCAATATTCCAAGAAATAGATTAGTTAATATATTAAAAAGTTGATTATATGCATCTCTGTATATAATAAAAGATTATATACAGCTAAACTATTTAACCCCGTCCCTAATAGTTTAGTTAAGAATGTGAAAAATATGTGAAAATTACTAAATATATATTGACTTTTTATACAAATGGGTATAAATTATTAGCAGTCTTGAATAAAGACTGCTAAAATATTATATAATTATTTATAGGAGGTAATGAAAATGATAAAACCATTAGCAGACAGAGTACTTATAAAAATGTTAGAAAGCGAGGAAACGACTAAAAGTGGAATAATATTAGCAGGTAAAGCTCAAGATAACCCACAAATTGCAGAAGTTATAGAAGTAGGTCCAGGTGGAGAAGTAGATGGAAAAGAAGTGAAGATGAACATAAAAAAAGGTGATAAAGTTATTGTAAATAAATATGCAGGCACAGAAGTAAAATATGATGGAGAAGAGTTTATAATAGTAAAACAAAGTGATGTATTGGCTTTAGTATATTAAATCATATATGTTAAATAAAATACATATTGTATAAAAATATATATGAAAAATGTAATGATAAAATGATGAGGGACTTAAGAGGTGTTAAACTATTTAACCCCGTCCCTAATAGTTTAGGAGGAATGTAAAATGTCAAAAGATATTAAATTTGGTGAAGATGCTAGAAAAAGTTTATTGAATGGAGTTAATCAGTTAGCAGATACAGTTAAAGTAACATTAGGACCAAAAGGTAGAAATGTTGTATTAGATAAGAAATTTGGAAGTCCTTTAATTACAAATGATGGTGTTACAATAGCAAAGGAAATAGAGTTAGATGATCCTTTTGAAAATATGGGAGCACAGCTTGTAAAGCAAGTTTCTACTAAAACTAATGATGTTGCAGGTGATGGTACTACAACAGCGACTGTTTTAGCACAAAGTATGATAAAAGAAGGTGTTAAGAACGTTGCTGCTGGTGGAGATCCAATGGCAATTAAAAGAGGAATTGATAAAGCAGTTGATGTAGCTGTTAATTCTTTAAAAGGTATTAGTGTTCCTGTAAATGGAAAAGAGGATATTGCAAGAGTTGCAAGTATTTCTGCAAATAACGAAGAGGTAGGAAATTTAATTTCAGAAGCTATGGAAAAGGTTTCTAAAGATGGAGTTATTACTATAGAAGAATCTAAAACTTCAAATACTGAATTAAATGTGGTTGAAGGTATGCAGTTTGATAAAGGCTATGTTTCTCCATATATGGTTACAGATACAGAAAAAATGGAAGCCATTATGGATAATCCTTATATATTAATTACAGATAAGAAAATTAGTAATATTCAGGAAATTCTACCTTTATTAGAAAGTTTAATGCAAAATTCTGGAAAGCTTGTTATTATATGTGAAGATATAGAAGGAGAGGCATTATCAACACTTATATTAAATAAATTAAGGGGTGTTTTAAATGTAGTTGCTGTAAAAGCTCCTGGCTATGGTGATAAGAGAAAAGAAATGTTACAAGATATTGCAATTTTAACAGGTGGAGAAGTTATTACATCAGATTTAGCATTAGAACTAAAAGATACAACAGTTGAGCAATTAGGTAGAGCAAAACAAGTTAAAATTCAAAAGGAAAATACTATAATAGTTGATGGTATGGGAGATAAACAACAAATAGCTGATAGAGTAGCAATGCTTAAATCTCAAATTCAAGAGGAAAAGAGTGAGTTTACTAAAGAAGGACTTCAAGAAAGATTAGCAAAACTTGCAGGAGGTGTTGCTGTAATAGGTGTTGGAGCAGCTACTGAAGTTGAAATGAAAGATAAAAAGTTAAGAATAGAAGATGCTTTATCCGCAACAAGAGCAGCAGTAGAAGAAGGTATTGTTGCAGGTGGAGGAACAGCATATATAAATGTTATTCCAGATGTAGAAAAAGTAGTAGAATCATTAGATGGCGATGAAAAATTGGGTGGAAGAATAGTATTAAAAGCATTAGAAGAACCAACAAAGCAAATAGCAATAAATGCAGGTTTGGAACCAGCTGTTATTGTAGAGAAAGTTAAATCTAGTGAAAAAGGAGTTGGATTTAATGCTGCAAATAATACTTATGTAGATATGAAAAAAGTAGGAATTGTAGATCCAACTAAAGTTTCAAGAAGTGCACTTCAAAATGCAGCTTCAATAGCATCTATGGTACTTACAACAGAAAGCATAGTAACAGATAAAAAAGAAGAAAATTGTTCTTGCGGTGCACACGATGCACCAGCAGGTGGAATGGACGGAATGTATTAAACTAATAGGGACGGGGTTAAATAGTTTAGCACATTAGTGTGTAACTTTGAAATTACCGTTAAACTTTTGGGGACGGGGTTAAATAGTTTAGTGAATTAATTGCTTTATTGCAAAATAATTAATATACTCTCACTAAACTATTTAACCCCGTCCCCAAAAGTTTAACTAAAAAATAAATTGTGCTAAACTATTTAACCCCGTCCCTATTAGTTTAGTTGCAATATTATGGAAAGTATGATAAAATACTAGTATGCAATTTTTATGGATGTAAAAATATATCAAGAGGAGAACGCAAAATGAAAAGAGAAAACCGGATTTATACAGAATTAGAGAAATCGTATGATGCAGAAAGAATAGACTTCTTTAATAAGGAATTCTTTCGGAGAGACATGAAAATTTTATTAGATTTTTCAATGTTTTATGTTAAGAAGTTTATGAGTATAGTATATTCAAATGTATTTTTTGGAAATACTTTATACGTAACACAGCAAGCACTTAAAACAGCAACTAAAATGGCAAATGGCAAAATTTATGCTTCAGAATCAGATATTCGAAATTGTAAGTTATTTCTGAATTTCTTGAAAGGCGATAAAAGGAAGAAAATAGAAATAGTTAAATTAGAAGGGCAAGATGTTGTAGAATATGTAAAATCTAATGAACATATGATTTTGTATGTTTCTAGTGCTAATTTTTTTTATGAAGCGCAATATAGAGGAGCAAGAGTTAAGTTATATGACAGACATTGTGGAGTGTATAACGAAAGGAGCATAAGATACGATACTCTTGGAATGTTATTCTTTGATGAAGAAAACAACATGTATATTCCAAGTGATGGTTCAAAACCCGGTACAACTAAAAGAGTTTTCAGTTCATGGTTTAAGGAAAAATATGGCGAAAGAATAAAAGTTAGTATTGGAGATTATGTAGTAATTAGAAAGGAACTGCCAGAAATAATAACAATCGTAATTTATAGGATAGTGAATTATCATTCTAGAAATAATGCTATAAAATTACTCTGGACGGATATTAACAAAAGTGACGCTAAAAGCTCATATGCTAATTATCCTGAACTTCAAACTTTAATAGAAATGAATTTATATAATTGAATATTTTTACTAATTATAAAGAGGGTGTCCTAAATTGAACTATACCCCAAAAAGTAGAGTTTAGAAAAAAGGGTGCCTAAAAAAAGAACAGAGTAATTCTAATTAGAGTTATTCTGTTCTTTTTGATATTTATCTTTGAATTCTATTGGAGTTAAATATCTTAATGATTTTTGTATTCTATCATTATTATAATAGTAAATATAATCTATTATCTCCTGAATTAACTTTTTATCATTTTCTATTTGTATTTTTTTATTATATATTAATTCTGTTTTTAATGTAGAAAAGAAGCTTTCTGTTGGAGAATTATCTATTGGTTTTCCTTTTCTTGACATACTTTGTAAAAAATTATTATCTTTTAATATTTTTTGAACAATTGGATGTGTATATTGAAATCCTTGATCACTATGAAAGAAGGTTCCTTCTTCTATTGCTTTATTTTTAACTTGATTTATTGTATCTATTACTAATTTCATACTCGGAGAATAACTAACTTCAACTGCCTCTATAACTTTAGTATAGAAATCTTTTATTATTGAAACATATACTTTTTTTCCACTTTTTTTAAATTCAGATATATCTGTCGCTAATTTGTCATAAGGAGAACTTGCTTCAAAATTTCTATTTAATTTATTTCTTGAAAATACTGTTTTACTTATTCCATACCTTCTTTGTTTCGGACGTACAACTGATGTTAAGCCATATTTTTTCATTAATCTAGCAATTCTTTTATGATTATATTTTTTATTATATATTCTTTCATATTCATGTGTCATTCTTTCTGAACCCATTCTAAATTTATGCTTTTGTTGTAATTTTTGTAAATTTGCAACAATTTCTTTTTTTCTTTATTCACATTTCCTCTATGTTTTTGCCAGTTAAAAAAGCCAGATTTACTCACTTTTAAAATTTCACAAAGTAAAGAAATTGTATAATTTTCTTTTAATTCATATATCACATTAAATCTAATGTTTTTGCTTACTGATTCAATATTTCCAATGTTTTTTTTAATACATCTCTCTCAGCTTTTACATATGTTAATTCTTCTTCTATACTAGAAAAGTGTTTTTTATTAATTCCTTTTTTACTAGATTTTCCAGTATTATTCTTCTTCAATTCTTCAACTCCACCTAATTCATATTTTTTAAACCATTTTCGTACTGTTGAACGAGGAATTCCGTATTCTTTCTCAATTTTCTTTTCTCCCATTCCATTTTCTGTATGTTCTTTACATATTTTTAACTTTATTTCTAAATCATATTTTTTTCTCATATTATTATCACCATAATGATTATATCATAAAAAGAGACACAGAAAAACATTTCTATGTCTCTTTGGGCACCCTTTTTTCTAAACTCTACTTTTTGGGGTATAGTTCATTTTTAGGCACCCTTTTTTCTAAACTCTACTTTTTGGGGTATAGTTCATTTTAGGACACCCTCTTTTATAATTAACAAAATTTGAAAATAAAAATAAAATTATCTATTGTGTATAACTTGAAAATTTAGTATAATAGTACAATAGAGAAAGCAATTTTGAATAAAATAATTGTTTACTACTATATAAGCCTTGTAATAAAACTAGAAAGGAATGAAAATTACATGAACGTAAGAAAAGTATTTAAAATAATAGGAAAAATTTTATTTTTTATAATTATAATTGCTATTTTAGTAATAGCATATTTAATTTATTCTAAATATAATTTTAATGAATATGTAAAAGCAGAGTATAATAGAGGACTTTCTGAATTTGAAAGAGATAGTAAAGTGAAATATTCTGAAACAAATAGTTATAAAATACATAGTGAACAATATAATGATGCCATGTTTTATAAAGAAATACCAGTTTCTCCAAATACAGCATATAGAGTTACTTGTATGGTAAAAACTGAAAATGTAGAAAATGAAGAAGATAATGCAGATTCAGGAGCACATATATGTTTAAATAAAACTATGGAAAAATCTGTAGATGTAACAGGGACAACAGATTGGACAAAACTTGAATTTGTATTTAATTCAAAAGATAAAACTAAGGTGGAAGTAGGATTTAGATTAGGTGGTTATGCAGGAAATTCAAAAGGAACAGCGTGGTTTTCAGATTTTAAAATAGAATCTGGAAGTGCAGATACATCAAACACATGGAATTTCTTATGCTTGCTATTTGACAATGTTAATGTAAACATACCATATGATAACGGAGAAAGAAATGTAAAATTGCATTTATCGCAAGAAGATAAAGAAGACATGAAGACTTGTATTGAAAGATTTAAAACATCATTATCAGAATTATCTAAAGGAAAGATAAATGCCAAATATGAAGTAAAAGAAATAACAGAAGAAATAACTACAATGTCACATGACAAAGATAATGGATATTATGTATCTCCAACAGATGTTAAAGAAACATTGGACAAATATATTGATGCTGGAAAGTATGATCATATTTTTATAGCATTTAGAACAGGAGATATAAATACGCAAAATGAAATACCAGTTAATGATTGGATAGGACTTGGAGGAATGCAATACAGGGGCATAGGATTTTCAAATATAAGACTTCCAAATGAGTCTAATAATTATATTTATAAATATGACACAAGAATAAACACATTTCCAGAAGAAGTATATATACACGAATTTTTGCATACTTTAGAAAGAAATTCAGAAGAATATGGGTATGAGGTACCAGAGCTACACTCATATTCATATTACGGATACCAAGATCAAAAATTAGTAGGCTTAAAAGATTGGTACAAAGATTATTTGAATTGTGAAATAAGGTCATCTAGTGGAAATATTGGATTAAATGAGGAAATATTTACTAAAAAGCCTGCAAAAGCAAGTGATTTTAATTTATCAATAGAACTTAATGATTTAAAAGAGCCTGCAAACATTTTTGAAGAAATAGGAATATTGTTTAAAAAATTAATAAAAATGTTTAGCAATGAAAGTAGCCCAAATATTGAAAATCAAAATGAATTAGTAGAAAGTGAAATAGGAGCATAGCAGTTAAAAAACTAAATAAAGCCAATAATAGAAAGAAGAATGAAAATGAAAGTAGCAGATTTTAATTATGATTTACCAAAAGAATTAATAGCACAAGTACCAATAAAAAATAGAGATGAATCTAGGCTTATGGTATTAAATAGAAAAACAAAAACAATAGAAGATAAAACATTTAAAGATATATTAAATTATTTAAATCCAGGAGATTGCTTAGTTAGAAATAATACTAAAGTATTACCAGCAAGATTATATGGAGTAAAAGAAGAAACTGGGGCAAATGTTGAATTTTTATTGCTAAAAAGAATAGAAGGAGACATTTGGGAAGTTATGGTAAGACCAGGAAAGAAATTATTACCAGGTGCAAAAGTTTCTTTTGAAAATGGAATATTAAAAGCAGAAGTGCTAGAAAAAATGGATGAAGGAAACAGAAAAGTAAAATTTGAATATGATGGTATTTTTAATGAAATATTAGATAAAATAGGGTTAATGCCATTGCCACCATATATAAAAGAAAGATTGAAAGATAAAGATAGATATCAAACTGTATATGCTAAATATGAAGGCTCAAGTGCAGCCCCAACAGCAGGATTGCATTTTACAGAAGAATTGTTAGAAAAAATAAGGCAAAAAGGTGTTGAAATAGCAAATGTTACACTACATGTTGGAATAGGTACATTCAGACCAGTAAAAGAAGAAACAGTAGAGGCACATGACATGCATAGTGAGCACTTTTATATAAAGCAGGAAGACGTAGATAAAATAAACAATACAAGAAAAAATGGAGGAAGAATTATTGCAGTAGGAACTACATCTTGTAGAGTATTAGAAACAATTGCAGATGAAAATGGAATGGTTAAAGAAACAGAGGCAGATACAAAAATATTTATATATCCAGGCTATAAATTTAAATGTATAGATGCACTTATTACAAACTTCCATTTACCAGAATCAACATTAATAATGTTAGTTTCAGCATTAGCAGGAAAAGATTATATAATGGAAGCATACAAGCATGCTGTAGAAGAAAAATATAGATTTTTTAGTTTCGGAGATGCAATGTTAATCAGTTAAACTATTAGGGACGGGGTTAAATAGTTTAGCACATTAATAATTTGTAAAATATCAGTTAAACTAATAGGGACGGGGTTAAATAGTTTAACGAAGATATTTTTGAATTATTGTTGTACAATATAATAAAACTAAATCGTTAAACTATTTAACCCCGTCCCTATTAGTTTAACTAAAAATAAAATTAGTGCTAAACTATTTAACCCCGTCCCTAATAGTTTAACAGAGGAGAACGATATGAAAGAAGCAGTAACATACGAATTATTACATGAATGTAAGCAGACAGGTGCAAGAAGAGGCATAATACATACGCCACACGGAGATATACAAACACCAGTATTTATGCCTGTTGGAACACAAGCAACAGTAAAATCATTAACACCAGAAGAAGTAAAAAATGATGTAAAAGCAGAAATAATATTAGCAAATACATATCATTTATATTTAAGACCAGGACATGAACTTGTAAAAGAAGCGGGTGGACTTCACAATTTTATGAGATGGGACAAGCCAATTCTTACAGATTGTGGAGGATTTCAAGTATTTAGTTTAAGCGATTTGCGTACTATAACTGAAGATGGAGTAGAATTTAAATCTCATTTAGACGGAAGTAAGCATTTCTTTTCACCGGAAAAAGTAATGGAAATAGAAGAAGCTTTAGGAGCAGATATAATAATGTCATTTGATGAATGTGTTGAGCACGGTGCAACATATGAATACACTAAAGATTCTATGGAAAGAACAACTAGATGGGCAATAAGATGTAAAAAAGCGCATACAACTACTGATACACAAGCTTTATTTGGAATAATACAGGGAGGATTTTTTAAAGATTTAAGAAGTAAAAGTGCTCAAGATTTAATAGATTTAGATTTACCAGGTTATGCAATAGGAGGTATTAGTGTAGGAGAGCCAAAAGAGGAATTTTTAGATATATTGCAATATACTACACCATTAATGCCAAAAAATAAGCCAAGATACTTAATGGGGGTAGGAACACCAGATTATTTAATAGAAGCGGCAATGGCAGGAATTGATATGTGTGACTGTGTACTTCCAACAAGAATAGCAAGAAACGGAACAGCAATGACTTGGAATGGAAAAGTAGTTGTAAGAAATGCAACATATGAAAAAGATTTTTCGCCTTTAGATCCAGAATGTGATTGTTATACATGTAAAAATTATACAAGAGCATATTTAAGGCATTTAGTAAAGACAAATGAAATATTAGGGGACAGATTATTGTCACTTCATAATTTAAGATTCTTGACTAGTTTGATGGAAAGGGTTAGAATAGAAATAGAAAATGACAACTTAGGAAATTTTGCAAAAGAATTCTATAAAAAATATTATGGAATAGAAAATTAAAACATAAGAGGAGTGAGTATTATGCAAATAATAGGAGAAGAAATGCCAGATACTGAAAATAAAAACAAAAAAATGATAAAAATAATACTTATTATAGTAGCAATTTTATTTATCTTAAGTATAGCTTTAATATGTTATATAATATATTTAAGTTCCACACAGTTTAAATTTACAGTAGATGATAAATCAATATCTAAATTTTCAGAAGATTTATTTATTTTTGAAGAAGATAAAGTATATATATCAATAAAAGATTTCGCAAGTTTAGTAGGATATGCAGCATATAATGGAGGCTATGGAAGTGCTACGCAATTTTCAGAAGATACTACGAAGTGTTATATACAAAGTTCGAATGAAATAGCTTCATTTGAAATGGATTCAAGCAGAATATACAAAACAGAACCTAACAGTGAAGATGAGTTTGAATATTTTACATTACAAGAACCAGTAAAATACATTAATAATAAATTATATTTAACACCTGAAGGAATGAGCGTAGCTTGTAATGTAAAAATAGTATATAGTAAAGAAAAAAATAGTATAACAGTAATAACACTACCATATTTAGCACAAGCATATATAGCATCATATACTAATGCAGGAATAGAGAAAAATTTTAAAAACCAAAAGGCTATATTATATGATATGTTAGTTATTACTGATGGGTCAAAGAATAGACCTCAATATGGTGTATATTCAATTTCTGAACAAAGGGAGATTATAGGAACAAAATATAGTAAAATAGAATTTGTAGAAAGTACAAGGGAATTTATAGTAACAACATCTGAACAAAAAGTAGGAATAATAACAGCGACAGGTCAAACAAAAGTAACTCCTCAATATACTGAATTAAAGCAAATAGATAGAGATTTAAACTTATATTTAGCAACAAATAGCAATGGCAAAAAAGGAATAATAGAAAGAAATGGAAAAATATTAATATATTTAGAATATGATGAAATAGGAATAGATACGAAACAGTTTTCAAATAGCAATATAAAAAATAAATATCTATTATTCGATAACTGTATTCCTGTAAAACAGAATGGTAAAATTGGGTTATATGATAAAAGAGGAAATCTAATAGTTCCAGTGGAATATGACGATATAGGATATATAGTAGGTTCAAATAATAAAGCATATAATAATGTAATTACAATACCTGAAATTGAAGGAATAGTATTAGGTAAAGAATTAACTCTTGAAGATAACAAGAAACAGAAACTATATACTGTAGTAAATTCATCAGGAAAAGAATTAATTCCATTATCAATAGAATCAATATATTCTATAACATCAGAGGGAAGAGAGGAATATATAATGGTAAATCAAGGAGTAAACTATAATGTTCTAGATTTTATTGCAAGGAATACATCAGTAGCAGGTGAAAATACTAACACAAATTCGCAAACAAGTACAAATACAGTAGTAAATGAAGAAAGTTAAACAACAAGTACAAACGCAGTTGAAGATGAAGTAACAGGTTCAAATTCAATTGCAAATAAGGAAAATGAAGTAACAAGATAGTAATTATAAGAGTTCTAAAAAAATAACCTCCGAATAATATTAATAAACGGAGGTTATTATTATGGAAAAAATAATTTTTTCATATTATGCCTACATTTAAGCAAAATAAGAAAGGAATGGATTTTATGGAAAATATAGATAAAGAAGGAATGTACAAAAATATTATTAATATAATAAAAGGTACCGTAATAGCAATAATTATTACATTAATAGGATTATTAATTTTTGCTACTGTACTTACGTATACAGATGTGGGAGAAGAAACTATAAAGCCTGTTATAATAGTTATTACGGCAATTAGCATATTAATTGGAAGTGGAATTAGTACAAGGAAAATAAAAAAGATGGGTTTAGTAAATGGAGGTATAGTAGGATTAATATATATTCTATTAATTTATATAACATCTAGTATAACAGGTTCAGGATTTGCTTTAAATATGTATTCTGCAATGATGTTAGGTGCTAGTGTTATAGCTGGAATATTAGGAGGAATTATAGGTGTTAATATGAAAAAGTGATGTCAAAAACAGCTTAAAAGTATAAATATAATTATAAAATATGCAAATTGATCAACAGAAATTAGAAAAAATTAAAAAATGTAGTGTTACAATTGATGTGAAACAAAAATAATATAGAAAAAAAGTGATTCAAGTAGTATAATTGAATTGTCTAAAAACAAATTATACGAAAGGACTTGAATCACTTATGGATATTATACCACAAAAAAATAAAAATACAAAGAGATATTTACCACATGAATTAAAAACAAGAATATATGCTGTAGAAATGTACAGAAATTGTGGAGATATAGAATATGTATGTAGGAAATATCATATATCAAGAACATCATTATGGAGATGGAATAAAAAATATGATGGAAGCAAAGAAAGTTTGACAGATAAAAGTCATAGACCATTAAGTAAGCATCCGACAGCACATACAGAAGTAGAAATAAAATGGATAAAAGATTTAATAAGAAGAAATCCACATATAACGTTAAATGAAATATGGTATAAATTAAAGATAAATAAAGGATATACAAGAAAGCCAGCATCTTTATATAGAATACTAAGAAAAATTGGATATTATAACAATCCGGAAATAAAAGGAACAAGCAAAAGACATAATAAAGAATATCATACGCCAAAGCAAATAGGAGAAAAGTGGCAAATAGATGTAAAATATGTACCAATGGAATGCAAAGTAAAAGGATTACCAAAGGAAATAAGATATTATCAATATACATGTATAGATGAGGCAAGTAGAGAAAGATTTTTATATTGGTATGAAGAACATACTCCAACGAATACAGTAGATTTCGTAGAGAAATGTATAAAATATTATGGATATAAAGCAAAGGAAATACAAACAGATAATGGAATAGAATTTACATATAATCAAGCAGAAATAAAGAAAGAACATTCAATGGACACATTATTAAAGAGATTAAAAATAAAACATCATAAGATAAGACCAAGAACACCAGAACATAATGGAAAAGTAGAAAGAAGTCATAGAAACGATAATGAAAGATTTTATAGTTTAGAAGATTTAAGAAAACAAGGCGCAGCATATTTAAAAAGAACTAATAAAATACCAATGGCAGCTTTAGGGTATTTGACACCGAAAGAAAAAAGAGCAGAACTAGAATTAGAAGTAGCATAAAGATAAGATTTTAAACTTACAAAAATGTATAAAATTTATTTTATATATTTTTGTAAGTCACAGTGCGATAGCACTGATAAATAATTCAATGATACTACAAATTTTTATAGAAGTTTGTTTCACATCATTGACACTTATACAACAGAAATTAGAAAAAATTAAAAAATCTATTGACAAAACACAAAAAAATTTGTATAATAAAAATCGTTCTAGCAAGGAATGATTTGCAGGTGTAGTTCAATGGTAGAATTCCAGCCTTCCAAGCTGGCTATGCGGGTTCGATTCCCG
>CANQDO010000004.1 GCA_947593355.1 uncultured Clostridia bacterium
CTACTGTTTGCATTGTAGTCATCAAATCCTGGTAGTGTTCCATCATCATTTTGTTCAAATGAGCTACTGTCTGCATTGTAGTCATCAAATCCTGGTAGTGTTCCATCATCATTTTGTTCAAATGAGCTACTGTCTGCATTATAATCATCAAATCCTGGTAGTGTTCCATCATCATTTTGTTCAAATGAGCTACTGTTTGCATTGTAGTCATCAAATCCTGGTAATGTATCATCAACATTTTGTGTAAAGTTATCATCAGCTACACTTACATTTTCTTGCTGTACTTTTTTAGGTCTTCCTCTTCCTCTTTTTGGTTGCAAATCTTCTTGAACTGTATTTTCTTCAGTTACATTCTTTTTAGGTCTTCCCCTTCCTCTTTTTGGTTGTGCAGAATCACCCTGTACATTTTGAACTTGTACATTATTTTCTGTTGGTATTTGCTGTGTTTGATCTATTTCATTATTTTCCAGCTGATTCATCTGACTATTTACTTTAGGAATTTGTTGAATTACGCTATTATTAGCAATCTGTGGATTTTGACTTACTTGTGCATTTGCCATTTGTGGCCTTTGACTTACTTGCTCATTTGCCACTTGTGACCTTTGACTTACTTGCTCATTTGCCATTTGTGGCCTTTGACTTACTTGTGCATTTGCCATTTGTGGCCTTTGACTTACTTGCTCATTTGCCATTTGTGGTTTTTGATTTACTTGTGTATTTGCCATTTGTGGTCTTTGATTTACTTGATTATTTGCCATTTGTGATACCTGCCTTTGTTGAATTTGATTATTTGGGGTATTTTGCTTTGTGGTTACTTTCTTTACATTTTCTGTTGTGACTTCCGTTGGAATTATAACTGGCTTACTTAAAACTGCACTGTTCTTCTCTGTCTTTAATGACTCTATTTTTAAACCTGCCTTTTCAGCTTTCTTATCTGTTTTTTGTTGCTTTTCTTGTTTTTTATTAAATCTAGATTGTGGATTTCTATATTCATTTTGTTTATTTGCTTCTCCTGAATATGCAACTACTTGTTGATATTTAGGACAGTTAGCTTCTAATACAGCCTTTACATTCAATGGTAAAAATTTGATAATTAATCTTAATTGTCCATCTGTATATTGATTAGCAATACTATTAAAACTTTCAACATATTTTTCTTCATTTTTTCCCAATTTTTTATAGTGCGCTAATATATTTTGAATTTCTATTTCACTAACATTGCCCTCGCTTTCTGCTTTATATTCAACTTCGTTTGAAGAAATTTTATAATATATCTTTGCTTCTTTTTTACTTCTTGGCTTATTAATTAAATTACAAACTTGCTCTATACTTCTATCTTGTCCAATTAATGCACTATAAACTCCTATTCCAAATAATTTTACTAGAATATTTTCACCCTTCGTTCTTCTGTCTGTTGAAATAAGTATTATTGGTATATCTTCACCTTGTACATTTGAAGCTTCATCACTTATACTATCTAACTTTTCAAATATAAAATTATCTATAGTATCATAATTTTTGCTTGCAAATGGCTCTAAATCTTCGCTTACTACTATTCTATCGTATGATTTATCTTTTTGTAATTCTTTTATAATTGCGTTGAAATAGTAAACATTTTTACTAGATATAATTTCTTTATACATTTGTTGATATTTTTTTACTATTGCCTCTGATATTGACTCATTGCTAACCGCAAATAAAACTTTCATTTGTTTAATCCCCCCAACCTCTTACTACTATTGCAAATATTAAAGGTAATACTTGTGCAATAACAAATAATGTTACAATTGATATCATAACAAGAAAACCTTTGTCTCTGACATCCATTTTCCTTATACCTAAAACATATTGATAAATTGCACTAATTGCAATTCCTACAAAGCAAAAAGGTATACTATATATTTGTATTTTATTTAATAAGTATGCTGTAAATCCATATGCATCTGAACCATATGCCTTTTTATAATCTTCTAAAGATTTTTCTTCTTTTTCTTTTAATTGTACTAATTGGCTTATTGAAGTATTTTTATCGTTAACATTGGTATTAGTTTGTTTATTTGATGTTGTATTTGATGCAAAGACTACTGTACTTACTAGCATACAAAATATTACTGTTACTAGTGCGACTGCCTTTTTCATGCATTACTACTCCTTTCAGATTTTTATACAATTTATACTTATAATATAATACAATAATATCCGAAAAATAGCAAGGAAATATTTAGAATTTTTTTTATTTTTCTATATTTTTCCAATATTGTTTATATTTAATTTCTTTTAACATAAATAATACCTAAATTTTGAAATAGTTTTACAAAAATTTAGGTATATTTTTTTATTCTTTTATTTCTTTTGCAAGTTTTCCTATTGCCTTTGTTTCTATTCTAGATACATAAGAACGTGAGATTCCAAACATTTTAGCTATTTCGTTTTGTGTTTTAGGTTTTTTTCCATCTAATCCAAATCTCATTTCTATAATATCTTTTTCTCTATCTTTTAAAACTTTCTTTATATTTTTATATAATTGCTTTATTTTCATTTTTAAATCTACTTCGTCTTCTATATTTCTCTCACTATTTTCTAGCACATCTTGTAACGTTACAACATTATCATCTTTATCTTTTCCTATTGGATCTTCTAAAGAAACTTCTGCACCTATTTTTTTAGTTGAACGTAAATACATTAAAATTTCATTTTCAATGCATCTTGAAACATATGTTGAAAGTCTTACTTTTTTGTCTGACTTAAAGCTATTTATACCTTTTATTAAGCCTATAGTTCCAATAGAAATAAGATCATCTTGTTCTACTTTTGTTGAAGTATATTTTTTGCATATATGCGCAACTAATCTTAAGTTTCTTTCTATTAATATATTTCTTGCCTCTTCATCTCCATTTTCTAAATTTTGTATATATATTTCTTCTTCTTTAGCTGTTAATGGCTCCGGAAATAAATTATTACTTGAAATATATCCTACCACTAAAACTGCCGAATGCAAAAATGCTAAAAAACCTGATATTGAAAGGGCTAACATGTATATACCTCCAAATTTTCACTATACAAAATTATATGAATGTATTTTCCTATTTGTGCCTGACTAAATTCATATTTTTAATTTATAAAAATAAAATAGAAAAAAAGAGGTCTTTATTTGCACCTCTTAAAATGGAAGGATTGATTTCTATGTTTAAAACTTACTTAAAATCTATATTTACACCTGTTGCAATTGGAGTAATTGTTGGATTAATTATATTACCATTTATGGATTACAATTCATTACAACAGCCACCTTTAGCACCGCCTGGTATATTGTTTCCCATAGTTTGGAGCATTCTTTATGTTCTTATGGGCATATCTTATGGAATATTACAAAGTAGAAAACTTGTGGATTCTGACATTAATTTCATATACTATTTGCAATTAATTGTGAATGCCTTATGGCCTATAATATTTTTTGTTTTTAAATGGAGATTCTTTGCTTTTATATGGATTATTATTCTTGCGATACTAATTATTGCAATGATAAAAAAATTCTACTCTAAAAATAAACTTTCTGGATTGCTACAAATACCATATCTATTATGGACATTGTTTGCTACATATTTAAATTTATCTATTTTTTTACTTAATGGCTAAAGGAGATATATATGAAATTTTTACTTGATGTTTTTAAAGGATTTGCTATAGGTACCGGCGCAATACTTCCTGGAATTAGCAGTGGTGTGCTTTGTGTTATTTTTGGCATATATGAAAAATTAGTAAACAGCGTGTTAGGTCTTTTTCATGATTTTAAGAAAAATGCTACTTTTTTATTGCCAATTATAATAGGAGTTGCTATTGGTTTTTTATTGTTTGGTAAGCTACTTAATTATGTGTTTTTTTATTATGAATCTGAATGTAAAATGTTGTTTTTAGGACTTATTTTAGGAAGTATTCCTGCTTTATTTAAAGAAGCTAATGAGAAACACAAATTTCGTCTTTCTTTTTTATTTTATACTTTAATTACTTTTGCTATTGGATTTATTTTGTTTTTATTAGAAAATAAAATGAATTTTGCCATTGTTTCTAACAACACAAACTTTCTATTTTTGTGGTTTTGTGGGTTTGCAATGTCATGTGGCATTATTATTCCGGGTGTTAGTAGTACAGTTATTTTAATATGCCTTGGAAGTTATACTATTTATTTGCAATCTATTGCTACCTTATATTTACCTGTTCTAATTCCAATGGGGCTCGGTGTTTTGTGTGGTTGTATTTTCTTTTTAATTCTAATGCGCTTTTTGCTAAATAAGTATGCTATTCAAACATATTATGCTATTATTGGTTTTGTATTAGGTAGTGTTTTTGTATTACTTCCTTCTTCTTACTCACTTTTTTCTTTAGTTCTTTTTGCTTTTGGTTTCTATACTGCTTTAAAATTAGAAAAATGAAAAAAAAGAATATTTTACCGCTTCGGCGATAAAATATTCTTTTTTGTATTACAATTATTTTTTTCTTCTTAAAATCCAATTTTTTTCTACTTTTATTGGTAATTTCATTTTTACTTTTTGTTCTGCTTTTCCCGGATTTACAACTTCTATTTCTTCTCCTGTTTCTATGTCCCATAGCTTTTCTATATTAAATTTATATGTTTCTATTTGATTTGGAATTAGTATTTCTAATTCATCTCCAACTTTTAATTTATTCTTTATTTCAATAATAGTTTTTTCACCTTCAAAGTCTACTACTTTACCACCAAATTCATAGTCTGAATTATATTGCTTTCCTTCATATTCTTGAATATCTTTATTATTTCTATCATTAAAATAAAAGGTTGTTAATCCTCTAGTTTTTGTTTTTTCTAGTTCTTTTAAATATTTTGAATAGTCATAATTTTTAGGATTTTCCATATAATCATCTATTGCATTTCTGTATGCATTTACTACTGATGCTAAATAATATTCTGTTTTTAATCTGCCTTCTATTTTTAAACTATCTATACCCATTTGTATTATTTCAGGAATTTCTTTAATTAAGCATAAGTCTTTTGATGAAAATATGTATGTACCTTTTTCATCATGTTCTACTGGCATTAAATTTCCTGGATTATTTGTTTCTTCAACATATACATTATATGCCCATCTACAACTTTGTGCGCAATCTCCTAAATTTGCACTTCTTCCTGCTAAAAAATCACTTAAAAAGCACCTTCCCGAATAGCCAAAACAAATAGCACCATGAATAAATATTTCCACTTCTAGGTCATCTGGTTTATTTGCCATTAATTCTTTTATTTGCTCTTTATTCATTTCTCTTCCTAAAATTACTCTTTTAGCGCCATTGTCATACCAAAATTTGCTTGTATGGTAACTTATAACATTAGCTTGTGTACTAATGTGAATATCTACATTTGGTGCGTATTCTTTTAAAATTTGTATTACTCCACCATCAGAGGCAATTATTCCATCTGGCTTTATTTCATTTAGTTTTTTAGCTACTTTTATAATTTCCTCATATTTTTCATCCCAAGCAAAAATATTCATAGCTACATATGCTTTTTTTCCTATGCTATGTGCATATAATATAGTTTTTTCTACATCATCATCTTCTACGTCTACCCTTGTTCTTAAAGATAAACTTTTGGTACCCATATATACTGCATCTGCTCCATACAAAAAAGCTATTTTTGCTTTTTCAAAAGAACCTGCGGGAGCTAACAATTCTGGTTTTTTCATTTTCTTCACCTTTTCTATATAATTTTACATACTATATTAGGAAATCTTCTTCCACCTTGATATAGCAAGTCCATCTCCTACCTCTAAAATTTCAGTTTCTAAATCTGGATTACTTGTTGATTCTGCTATATATTCTCTTAAATTTCTTACCGCTGTACGTTGCTTGTGTTTGTTGTAATCACTCATTACATAACCCTTATATAAAATGTTGTCTGCAAGTATCACTCCATTTTCATTTAATAACCTTAAAGCCTCCTTCAAGAAAAATGGATATTTACCTTTTGCAGCATCTATAAATATTACATCATATTTTTCTGTTAAAGTTGGCAATATTTCTACTGCATCACCTTGCAAAACATTTATACTTTTTTCTAATTTCATTTGCTTTATATTTTCTATTGCCTCTTCTGCTCTTTGCTCATCTCTTTCTATTGTGTCTATTGTTCCTTGATTAATTAAATATTTAGAAAAGCATATTGCTGAATAACCTACTGCAGTACCTATTTCTAGTATTCTTTGAGGCTTTATTTCTAAAAGTACTTTATCTACTACTTCTAATGTATCATCCATTATAATTGGTATATGCTCATCTAAAGCCTTTTTCTTAATTATACTTAATTTTTCTTCATTTATATTTTTACCTTGCAATATTTTCACTATTATTACACCTCTATTTTTCATTACCTTCTACTGCACTTTTCTCTTTAGTTCCCTTATCTTTAACTATATCAGCTAGAAATTGCTTTTCTTCACTATTCCAGTCATCAACTTGTGAATAAGCATATACTAATAACATAAAACCTTGTCTAT
This sequence comes from uncultured Clostridia bacterium, assembly GCA_947593355.1. Lineage (GTDB taxonomy): Bacteria > Bacillota > Clostridia > TANB77 > CAG-508 > UMGS1663. Next base: position 6,525 of record CANQDO010000004.1, read on the forward strand.
CATAATATTTTTTGTACATTGTTAATCCTAATTTCATTGCCCTGCCTTTATTATGAAATTGTTCTAACTTTCTTGTTATCATGGCAACTTTATGTTTATCTAATTCACCTGCTTCAAATTTTCTTTGTACTTCATCCATATATTTTTCTTGTTCTTGCCATTCTTTTTGCTTTTTTTCTTGCTTTTCTTTTTCATACAATTCTAGATATTTTTTATTGTCAATTCTTTTCCTAAATTCTGCTATTCTATTTTCAATTGTTTTATATGCCTTATCAGATTTATCTATAGTTTCCAAGATTTCATCAAGTTCACCTATTGCAACTTCTTTTTCTTCTGTAAGCATATAATATAGGTCTGAAATAAATAAAGCAGACTGTATTTTATCAGGATATTTATATAATTTTTCTTTAACTTTCTCTATATTTCTTTTAGTTATTTTTCCATTTAAAAATTGATTTTGTAAATAAGCCATATATTCTTCTTGCTCCGCAAGAGTATAACCTTCTTCTTTATTTTCTAGTGCATAATCATTTTGACTTTTTTCTACATCAGAAATTTTATTCCCTTTTTGAATCATTCCACTCATTAAAGTAGCTTTTCTTTTTTTATCATAAAAATCTTTCATATTTTTAAATTTTTCATGATCTAATTTTTTCATATAAATTTCCTTTCTAAAGTACCCTATTTTTACCACAAAAAGGTCAAACTGTGTATCATACAATTTTGACCTTTTTTATTTTTACCTTCTTGCTTCTCTTTCTCTTGTTTTTGTATCTAATATTTTCTTTCTTAAACGAATATTTTTTGGTGTTATTTCAACAAGTTCATCATCAGCTATAAATTCAATAGCTCTTTCCAATGACATTTGTAATGGTGGAACTAAACGAAGTGCATCATCTGAACCTGAAGCCCTTGTATTAGTTAAGTGCTTTTCTTTACATACATTTATTGCTATATCTTCATTTCTAGAATTTATACCAACAATCATTCCCTCATATACTTCTACACCTGCACCAATTAAAAGTTCTCCTCTTTCTTGAGCATTATATAAACCATATGTTACAGATGTTCCTTGTTCCCATGCAACAAGTACACCTCTTGTTCTTGCTTGAATTTCACCTTTATATGGTTCATAACTATCAAATATAGAGTTCATAACTCCTTCACCTTTTGTATCGGTTAAGAATTCTGACCTATAACCTATTAAACCTCTTGCTGGTATTTTAAATTCTATTTTTGTATGACCTAATTCTGCAGGCTCCATGTTTACCATTTCGCCCTTACGTCTTCCTATTTTTTCTATAACAGTTCCTATTGAGTCATCTGGCACATTTACTACTAATATTTCCATTGGCTCACATTTTACGCCATCTATTTCTTTAAATATAACTTTTGGACGAGATACTAAAAGTTCAAAACCTTCCCTTCTCATTGTTTCTATTAATACTGATAAGTGAAGCTCACCTCTTCCGCATACTTCAAAACTATCTGCTTGGTCTGTTTCTTTTACACGTAAACTAACATTTCTTTCTAGTTCTTTAAATAATCTATCACGAATATGTCTTGATGTAATGAATTCTCCTTCTTTACCTGCAAAAGGTCCATTGTTTACACTAAAAGTCATAGATACTGTTGGTTCATCTATATTTACAAATGGAATTTTTTCTGGATTGTTTAAGTCACATATCGTTTCACCTATGTTTATATCTGTAATACCAGATAATGCTACTATGTCACCAGCTGTAGCTTCTTCTACTTCTATTCTTTTTAGACCTTGATAAGTAAATAGTTTTGCTACTTTTCCTTGTGTATTTTTATCTTCCTTACATATTGCTACTGGCATTCCTGCTTTTATTTTTCCTCTTTCTATTCTACCTACAGCAATTCTTCCTAAATAATCATCATAATCTATGTTAGAAACTAGCATTTGAGCTGTTCCTTCTATTTCACAGTTTGGTGGCGTAATGCTATTTATTATCGTGTCAAATATACAATTTACATTGTCGCTTTCTTCTTCTAAAGACATTTTTGCTATTCCATTTTTTGCTGAAGCATATATAATTGGAAAGTCTAATTGTTCATCAGTTGCATTTAATTCTATAAATAACTCTATTACTTGGTCTACCACTTTTGCTGGATTTGAGCCTGGTCTATCTATTTTATTTATTACTACTATTGGCTTTAAGTTTAATGCTAATGACTTCTTTAAAACTTCTCTTGTTTGAGGCATTGGACCTTCAAAAGCATCAACTAATAATAGTACTCCATCTACCATTTTTAAAACACGCTCTACTTCGCCACCAAAGTCTGCGTGACCTGGTGTATCTACTATATTTATTTTTACTCCGTTATACATTACTGATGTATTTTTTGAAAGAATAGTTATTCCTCTTTCTTTCTCTAAATCGTTTGAATCCATTACCCTTTCTTGTACTTGTTCATTTTCTCTAAACACATGGCTTTGCTTTAACAAACAATCTACTAATGTTGTCTTACCATGGTCAACGTGTGCAATTATTGCAATATTTCTTATGTTTTCGTTTATCATTTTATGTTCCATTCCTTTCACTTTCAAATAGCAAATAGCTCTTTTGTAGCGTTTGAGTTATTTTTTTATATAATTTTTTAAGCATTTATATATTATTCTTCTTTATACTCATCTGAAGTACCTTCCAATTCTTTAATTGAAAGTTCTATTCTTTGTTTTTCCTTATCTACTTCTATTATTTTTGCATTTACATATTCATTTTGTTTTAATACATCTTCTGGTTTTGCTATTTTCTTTTCTGAAATTTGAGATATATGTACTAAACCTTCTATTGCTGGTTCTAACTCAACAAATACACCAAAAGGCATCATTTTAGCAACCTTAACTTTTACTACATCATTTACTTTATATCTTTCATCTATATTATCCCATGGATTAGGCCCTTTATTTGCATAAGAGAATTTTACTCTTTTATTTTCTTTATCTACTTCTAATACTTTTACTTGTATTTCTTGACCTTGCATTAATACATCTGATGGTTTTACATTTCTTACCCATGATATTTCTGAAACATGTAAAAGCCCTTGAACACCATCAACATCAACGAATGCACCGTATGAACTTAAACTTGCTACTTTACCTTTTACAGTTTGTCCAACTTGTATGTTGTTCCAGAAGTTATCTTCTTTTTGTTTCTTTTCTTCATCTACAACACTTTTTATTGAACCTATTACTTTTCTATCTTTTGGATTATATTCAATAACCCTAAAACTAACTTTTTTATTCTTATAGCTTTGTTTATCTTCATTTCTAGGTATAGCTGATAAAGAATATGGTATAAATATTCTTGTATTTGCCATTTCCACTATTAAGCCATTATCAGTTACTTCTGATACTTTAGATTGTATTATTTCATTATTTTTTATTTTATTTTCTAAGTCTTTTTTGTATTCTGCACTTTTAAGTTTTTTATATGATAATAAAACATTTCCTACACCATCATTTTGTTTTAATACTTCTGCTGTTATTTCATCTCCAATTTTTACGCCTTCTAATAAATTTACATCATCTTCTGTATATTCTTCTTTTGGAATTATACCATCTGCCTTATAACCTATATCTATAAAAATTTCCCCTTTAGATGTAATACTTATTACTTTTCCAGTAACAACCTTGTCCAATTTTGCTTCTTTTAAACTCTCATTATACATTTCTTCAAATGACATTTCTTTTTCCATAATTTTAACCAATCCTTCTCTTTGGGCTAATACCCATATTTTTAGAAGTTGAATGATACTTTTTCAACTCCTATACAGACTTATTTATTATACAATAATTTTTTATAATTTTCAATATATAAATAAGCTTATTTATTATATATTAATCTTTTATATTTGTCAACATAATTATATTATTCATTATATCTTCTGTAACAAATTCTAAATCTTGCTTTTCTTCTTCACTATCTGCATATTTTTTTCCTTTGTATTTGCTATAATCTAACGGCTTTCCATAATTTACATATATTCTCTTAAAAGGCTTTTCTCCTCCAGATATTCCTACTGGAATAACTTTTGCTCCAGATCTTACTGCAAAAAATGCTGCTCCATCTTTTACCTTCTCGCCTTTTTCTAAACCTTTTCTAGTTCCTTCTGGGAATAGCGCTATGCATCCACCATTTTTCAAAACTTTTAAAGATGCCTTTATTGTTCCTATATCTTTTGTATTTTTATTTACAAGAATTACATCAAATGCCCAACCTAAAACCGCTAAAAATTTATTTTTTGTTAACTCTGCTTTTGCCAAAAATATTAGCCTTCTTTTGGCTGTTATCATAATTAATGGTGGATCTAAAAAGCTTTTGTGATTCCCACATACTATAATTGGCCCTTCTTTAGGTATATTTTCTCTTCCTATTACTTTCATTCTATATATTATTTTGCAATATGCATATAAAGCTCCTTTTACTATTGCTCTTAATATAGCTTTTACAATTTCTTTCATTTTAAATTTATCCTCTCCATTATAGCATTTTAAGTGCCATATTAAACTTTTTATTTAATACCTCTTTTTTCCATAATTAGTGTAGCAACTTTTTCTTTAACCTGCTCTATACTTAAATTGGTTGTATCTATGTATGTTGCATCATCTGCTATTTTTAATGAACCTATTTCTTTATGTTTATCATTTTCATCCCTTATTTGTATGTTTTTCAAAACCTCTTCATATGACATTTCTATACCTTTTTCTTGATTTTGAATATACCTTCTTTTTGCTCTTTCTTCTTCATCTGCATCTAAATAAATTTTTACATCTGCATTTGGAAATACATAAGTTGTTATATCTCTACCTTCCATAATAACATCTTTTCCCTTTGCCAAATTTCTTTGAACTTCTACCATTTTTAGTCTAACTTCTACTATTGAAGACACTTGTGATACTATTTTTGTAACTTCCTTGCTTCTTATTTCTTTTGAAACATCTTCTCCATTTAACAAAATAACTAAATTGCCTTCTGAACCTAATTCCATATTTATATTTATGTTATCTAATAATTTTATTATTTTATCCTTTTCTTCTACAGCCACATTATTTCTAATTGCTTGCAATGCAACACATCTATAAGTTGCTCCTGTATCTATATTTACAAGCCCCATTTCTTTTGAAATTAGATCTGTTACTGTTCCTTTTCCTGTACCTGCTGGTCCATCTATTGCAACTACAAATGACATTTTATTTTCCCCCTTAATTTTAAATATTAATATTCTTTTATTTTTAATAACTTATTTTTTTATTCTCAATTATTTAGTTTTTGGCATTTCTATTGTTTTTGCTATTACTGTTATTTTTTGAAGATTCATTGTTGTTAATTTTTCTATTTCTTTTACACATTTTTCTTTAAAATCATTAAGTTCTGAAAATAAATTATAGCCATATACTATAGATACCTCTATATAAATTGAAGGTCCTTCCCCATAATTTTCTACTCTAGTTTTTAATATTTTTGAAATTGCATCTGTTTTTTCAGCCAAATATTCTATTATTTGCCTAAATACAGTATCTGATATTGTAAAATTTCCTAAATAACTAAAAGTAGGTCTTATTATTGATTTTTCTGACATATATGGTTTTTTTCCACTACCTTTTGACTTAAATATTTGTAATGGATCTAAAATATAACCTGAAAAATCTTTTTTTATTTCAAAAGTAGGCACTGGTATTACATGTTTTCCTTGTGTAACCCTTATATTTCTTGCCGTTTCCATTTCATTTTCAGTAGCCACATCTTGAATATATATTGTTTTTTCAATATCTGGCAAGCCTAAATTTTTAGCAATTTTTTGTACCATTCCATCGGAAGTACCTAATATTAGTATTGAATCTGGTTTATATTTTTTTATAGCTTTTATCATCTTTTTTCTTTCTTTTTCATCTATAAAAATAGCATGCTTTACAGTTTCTATTTTAGTTGGTGCTTTTTTGGCAGATTCCCCTGCCACTACTTCATTTTCGTTTACTAAAAGCCCATCATCAATTATATATGAGATATTATTTTCTCCTGCAACCATCTGAGCTCTATAACTTTTTCCTGTACCAGATGGCCCAACAAAAGCTAAAACTCTTATCTTATCCATATCTTCTCCTTTATTTTTAGAGTAATATAACTTCTCGTATTATATCATTTATATATTAAAAAGTCCATTTTTATTAATAAAAAACACAAACTTTTTATTTGACGAAAAAATACACCTCGTTTATTTATGCCTTACTATGGCATACTAAAATGAGATGTATTTCATTATTTTCATATTATAAATTTATAGTTATATCTTTTGGCTCAATATCTAACTTTTTATATGTAACTCCACATTCGTCAAACAATCTTCTTGATGCAATATTATTTTCAGAATTTGCATATTTATCTGATAAATATATAACTTGCTTTATACCTGATTGAATAATTATTTTAGCACATTCATTACATGGGAATAAATCAACAAATATTTTAGAATTTTCTAAATCTTTTTTGCTTCCTCTAAAGTTTAGAATTGCATTCATTTCTGCATGACATACATATGGATACTTAGTTTCTAAGTTTTCCCCTTGCCTTGCCCATGGGAACTTTTCGTCATCAAATCCATTTGGTGCACCATTGTAACCTATTGATAATATTCTATTATCATTACTTACTATGCAAGCTCCTACCTGTGTAGATGGATCTTTACTTCTCATGGCAGATAATTTTGCTATTGCCATAAAGTATTCGTCCCAGCCAATGTAATCTTCTCTCTTTTTGTTAACGTCCATTTGCCATCCTCCTTTTACATTTACTACTACATTTATTTGCTTCTTTTGTTCCCTATATTATTTTTTTATTCTGCTGATGTTATTGGAATTTGCTCTGTAGTTGTTCCTTCTTCTGAAGTACCTTCGCTACCACTTAAATCTATTGATGAACTTGCAGATTGATTGTTTTGTAATAATGCTCCATATTTTTCATTAATCCATGCATTTATATCAAATGGTGTAAATGTTTCTGGCTCTCCATAGTCTATTCCATAAGTTTCTACAGATATACTTGTTATTACTGGTGGATCAACTGGCTTGTCTGCTCCTTCAGCATTTTCTTCTCTAGTTACAACTTCTACATTAGCAATTTTATCTACTATATCTAAACCTTCTACTACTTTTCCAAAACCTGCATATAAACCACTTATGTCTGTGTTATCTGCATTCATTATAAAAAATTGTGCTGAACCTGAATTATAACCATTTCTCATTATAGTAAGATATTCATTATAATCTTCAGCCATAGAAGCAGTGTCACTAAAGTTTTGTCTAGCCATTGCAATTACACCTTTTCTAAGGTTTATACCATTTTCTACATCATTTGCAATAAACTCACCTTTTATAGTGTATTCATCTGTTCCTCCGCCATCTCTTAAATCATCTAAAGTTGCATTTCCTGTTCCATCACCATTTTTAGAACCACCTTGTATCATAAAATCTGGTACAGTTCTATGGAATGTTTTTCCATTATAATAACCTCTATTTGCAAGCCTAATAAAGTTTGCAACTGTGTCTGGTGCTTCTTCTGGATATAACTCTACCTTTATTGTTCCAAAATTTGCTACCTCTATTGTAGCTAATGGATTTGGTATATTTCTAGTTAATTTTTCATAAACTCCATAACCTACATATGCTATAGCACCTATTGTTAAAATTGCTATTAATACTAAAATTATTGTTTTTAATACTTCGTTTCCTCTTTTCACTTTTATTCCTCCTTGTAAATTCTTCACGAATATTTTATATATTTATAAGATTTATCATAAAACCTTACATTTTTCAATAAGCATTATTATAATATTAAATTATCAAAAACGAATTGTTCTTGCATTCTTTTTAATGCTTGTTTAATGCTTTTAGCTCTTACTTCACCTATTCCATCAACATCATCTAAATCTGGAATGTCTGCAATTAATATATGTTGGAATGATTTAAAGGTTTTTATTAAATTATCTACTATATTACTTGGCATTCTTGGTATTTTATTTAAAATTCTATATCCTCTTGTAAATACACCTACTTCATCATAATTGTCAAAATCTTCATAGCCTAAAATTCTTCCTATTATTTGAGGTTTCATTAAGTCTTCTCTTGACAATGATTCAATTTCTTTTAATACCTTTTCTGAACTTCTTTTCTTACCAGGTGCTATATAGTCTTTTATTATTAATAATTCTTCCTTTTCTAGCCCTCCAACTAATTCGTCCAACTGCATTTGAAGAAGTCTACCTTCTTCTCCTAACTCATAAATTGACTTTTGAACTTCATCAACTACTTTCATAACCATTTCTGCTCTTTGTATTGCTGTTACTACGTTTTCTAAAGTTGCTATGTCATTAAATTCATATTCATTTAACAAACTTAATTTGCTATCAAATACTTTCTTATATTTTTCAACTGTTTGTAAAGCTTGATTTGCTTTTGTAACAACTTTACTTGTATCTTCCAAAACATAGCTTGCATAACCCTTAAATACTGTTATTATGTTTCTTCTTTGAGAAATACTTATTACTATTTCTCCAGTTTGTTTTGCTGTACGTTCTGCTGTTCTATGCCTTGTTCCTGTTTCTGTTGAAGTTATATCTGATGATGGTATTAGTTGAGCATTTGCATATAGAATTTTTTTAAAATCTGCACTTAATATTATAGCTCCGTCCATTTTCGCTAGTTCGTATAATCTCGATGGAGTATAATCCACATCTATTTTAAACCCTCCATCTACTATATCTAACACTTCTTTTGTATCTCCTATAACAATTAATGCACCTGTTTTAGCTTTTAATATATTTTCTAAACCATTTCTTATTGGAGTTCCCGGTGCAATTAATTTTAATACTTCTGTGATAGAATCGTCTTTACCTAGCATCTTTTTCACTCCTCTATCTTCAATATAGTTTTATCAGTATAAATTACTCTACAGTTACAATAGTTTGAATGCTCTATTTTAATATTTTTAGTGCATCTTCTATATTCCTAGCCCCTATTATATCTAATTTATACTTATCTTTCAATAGTTTTTTGTTATTTTCTGGAATTATACATTTTTTAAATCCTAATTTTTCTGCTTCCTTTAATCTTTTATCTATCATATTAACCGTTCTTATTTCGCCTGTTAAGCCTACTTCACCTATTGCAACTAAATCTTTTGGTATACTTATATTTCTATAACTTGATGCTACCGCTAAAATAATTCCCAAATCTATTGCAGGCTCTGCTATTTTTATTCCACTTACTACATTTAAATATACATCTTGTGATGATAAATGTAATCCTCCCATTTTTTCTAGAACAGCCATAAGCAAAGTTAACCTATTATAATCTATACCATTTGCCGTTCTTCTTGCCATTCCAAATATTGATGGCGTTGTTAATGCTTGAAATTCTACAAGTAGAGGTCTTGTTCCTTCCATACTTGCCACTATAACTGACCCTGCTGGATCTCCTTCTCTTTCAGAAATAAGTATTGATGATGGGTTTGTAATTTCCACCATTCCTTCATTCTGCATTTCAAACATACCAACTTCATTGGTAGAACCAAATCTATTTTTTACACCCCTTAAAACTCTATATGAAAAATATCTTTCTCCTTCTAAATATAAAACCGTGTCTACCATGTGTTCCAAAACTCTTGGCCCTGCTATGTTTCCTTCCTTTGTAACATGTCCTATTATAATTGTGGTAATTCCTTGGGATTTACATATTTTCATTATTCTTGCTGTTATTTCTCTAACTTGACTTACTGTTCCTGGAGCAGAAGTTATTTCATCACTATACATAGTTTGAATTGAATCTATTATTACCAGTTTAGGATTTAGTTCAGATATTGATTCTGAAATAACATCTATATCTGTTTCTCCCAAAAACAAAATATCATCATTTTTTATATTTAATCTATCTGCTCTGATTTTTATTTGCTCTGCAGACTCCTCTCCAGACACATACAAAACCTTACCTTCACCGGGTATTTTATTGCAAATTTGAAGTATTAAAGTAGACTTACCTATACCTGGCTCTCCACCTAAAAGTACTAGAGAACCTTTTACTATTCCACCACCTAAAACTCTATCTAATTCTCCTATTCCAGTTTGTATTCTTACTGCTTCTTTTCCTTCTACATCTGTTAAAACTCTTGGTTTATTAATTCTTTCCTTTTTATTTGCACTACCATATGTGCCACTTTCTTTAGCAATCTTTTCTTCATAAAAAGTATTCCATTCATTACAAGCTGGGCACTTTCCTAGCCACTTTGCTGATTCATAGCCACAACTGCTACATACAAATACTGTTTTTGCCTTTGCCATATCATTTTCCTTTCCTTTTCTTTTATGTATTATTATCTTATGTTTATTTTCCTTCTTTTAACATATTATATAATGTGATAACATACATTGCATGTGACCAACCTAAACCTATTACCCATTTAGACTGCATTGTACTATTGTCTATTTGTTCTGCTAAAAGTCCGTGTTTTGTAGCTGTGTTTGTAACGAAATCTATACATTTTTGTGCTTCTTCTCTATTTCCTACTCTTAAATAATATATTGCCATCCATAAAGTGGCTATTGGCCATGGATTTTTTCCTCCTAAATATGAATCATTTTCATACCTTAAGTATCCACCTGTATATGTTCTTAATGTTAAATTTATTTTTTCTACTGTGTTTTTTATTTCTTTATCATTTAAGTCCATCATTTTAAATGGAACTACTGTGGCTAAAACACTTACGTCTGAATAGTTATCTTTATTATTTCTTTTTAATGTTGCAGACTCTTTATCGCACAAATTTTCTAAACAATACTGTTTTATATCTTTAGCATATTTCTGCATTTCATCTATTTTTTTATCTTTTTCTAATTTTCTATAAATTCTAGCCATATAATCAAATGCAGAATATATTGCAGACATTGAATATAAATGAATACCTTCGTAATTTTCCCATAAATCATAGCTTTCATGTTTTGAGAAAAATTCTTCTTGTTTTTTATCTTTTAAATTATTTTTATCTTCGCCCTTTTCATTATTTTTTCCATATACCACATTGTCTATATATTTTTTTAAGGCACCTATTGCTTTTTCACACATTTCCACCGTATCTTTTAAAAATTCTAAATTTCTTGTGCGAATATAGTGCTCATACACACCATATATTATACTTGCAGTTTCATCTATTTGATAACCCCAACAAGGCGCTAATTTACAATCTGTGTAAAAGCGTTGCTCCCACATACCATTATTACTCTGTGTATTTTTACTAAATACTTTATAGAACTTCTCTACCTCTTCATTCATATTAAGAAGTTCTAAGGCTCTATTTATAAATACAGCATCTCTTGGCCAACAGTAAGAATATCTTCCACTTTTATCTTTTTTTTCATCAACTTCTAATGCAGCAGATATTCCACCAGTTTTACTATTTAATAATAATGGAAATAATAAAATACTTCTTGCATATATTCTCTTCATATCTTCTGTTATTTCTTCTATATTTGAATCATCTAATAATCTAAGCCCATCATGCTCTTTTACATACTTTCTCCAATACTTTTTCGTTTGTTCTAATTCAGTATTTACATTCATTTTCCTTATTTTATTAACATCTTTCTCTATATCATCAAATCTAAAAAATCTATCTCTGTTGCTGTTTATGTATATAAATAATTCAAATTCTTTTGTTTGACCTGGCTCAAATTTTCCTAAATCAAAGCTAACTGCCGAATCACTTTGCATTGCTACAAAATCTTTATCTTCTAAAACTCCGCTTTTTATTTCTTGCTCACTATTGTTTAATTTATATGATAATATTGGTGTTTTAGAAAATATGCAAAATGTGTAGTTATGACTATATTGCATAAATATATTATCATCTATTTTTGTTCCAACCATATTGTTAAAACTTGAAAGTAATTTTGAATACACTAAAAAATTAATATTTAAATCTATTGAATTGTTATTTGTAAATATATATTTTTTTATTATTACATCTTGCTTTACAGATACAAAATCTGTTTGCAAAATGTCTAGTTTGAAGTAAGTATTCTCTATTTTAGTATTTAATACATTTGTATTTTCTGAATAATATTGATCATATATATTATTGATATCATCATGAAGATATATGTTATTAGAATCATTAACTTTTACTCCTGTATAAAAAGTGTCTACAAATTGTCTACAATCTCTAGTTGGGTAAAATAATCTTAAAAGTTCGCCTTTTTTACTAAAGCTTATAACTATATCATCATTTCCTATTATTGCTTCATTTAAATACTTATTATTCATTTGTTAGATTCCTCCACGATTTTTACAATTTGTTGTTCTAATTCTTTAATTCTATTGTTTAACATTACAATTTTATCGTCCCTAACATCCTCGCCTAACATTTCTTCTTGTACTATTGTAGACATATCTTCTAATTCTTCTTTTAAAGTTTGAATTCTTCCTAATACTTCTAATCTTATATATCGCTCTTCTCTTGCTTTTGCTTCTTTTATTCTTCCTAATCTATTTACTTGTTCTTCTAGCTCATATTGTTCACCATATTCTGGTATTATTACTGGAATTCCTGTTGAACCTTGGATTTTTTGTTTTAATATTATTTGACCTTCTGGCTCGCCATGTACTAAAAATATTGTTTTTGGCTTAGTTATAAACGAATATACAAAATTCATAAGCCATTCTTGATCTGCGTGCCCTGAATAGCCTTCTATATATTCTATTCTAGCATTTACTGAAAGCTCATCGCCAAATATTTTTACTGTTTTAGCACCATCTACAATTTTTCTACCTAAAGTTCCTGGAGCTTGGTAGCCAACAAATAATATTGTACTATTAGGATCCCAAATATGATGTTTTAAATGATGTTTTATTCTTCCTACTTCGCACATTCCACTTGCAGATATTATTATTGATGGCTCGTTACTTGCGTTTAATGCTCTAGATTCATCTGCTGTTCTTGTAAATTCTAAGCCTCTAAATTCAAGTGGATTATCTCCACTATTTATTAATGCTTGTGTTTCTTCATCAAATAAATCTTGATTCTCTTTAAATATTTCTGTTGCAGAAATTGCAAGAGGACTATCTACATATACCTTTGTTTGCATTACTTTTTCGTATTTTTTATTAAACTCTTCATCATGTTTTTTATCTTTTAATGAATTTATTTCATATAAAATTTCTTGTGTTCTTCCTACTGCAAATGACGGTATAACTACTGTTCCACCTTTTTCCAATGTTTCATATACAATGTCCAAAAAGATTTCAGCTTTATTTTCATTTTTCATATGTAATCTACCGCCATATGTTGATTCCATTACTAAATAATCTGCGTCATCTATCATTGTTGGTGAAGATAAAAGTGGTATATCATTATTTCCTAAATCACCTGTAAATACTGCCTTTGTTCTTTTTCCATTTTCATCTGCCCAAACTTCTATTATACTTGAACCTAACATATGCCCTGCATCATTAAAACGAACATGTATATTCTCGTCTATATCTACTATTTCATCATATTTCACTGGTTCAAATATTTCCAAAGATTTTATTGCTTCTTCAGCAGTATATAACGGTGGTATTGGATCTAAACCTTTACGTATTCTTTTTTTGTTTTTCCATTGAATTTCCATCTCTTGAATGTGCCCACTATCTGGTAGCATTATTGAACATAAGTCACATGTAGCTTTTGTTGCATAAATTTTTCCTCTAAAACCTTCATTATATAATTTAGGAATTCTCCCTGAATGGTCTATATGTGCATGAGTAAGTAACATGAAGTCTATTTCATTTACGTCAAATGCAAATGGAGCTGAATTTTCCCATTCATCTTCTGCCTCTCCTTGATACATACCACAGTCTACAATAAATTTCTTACCTGAAGCCTCTACTAAAAAGTTAGAGCCTGTTACAGTTTTAGTTGCACCTAAAAAAGTAATTTTCATAATTTACATTTTCCTTTCTTTACGTTCTTATCTAAATTCTTCTAACTTTATCTAATCCATAATTTTATTTTTTTCTTTAGCTTGACTATCAATTCTGTTTCTTTTTTTATTTCTATTTGTACTGTTTTATCATGTATATTGCCATCATACATTTCAATTAGTAATATCCCTTCATCATATCTTAAAACTATTATTATATTCTGCAATTTCATTATTCTTGACTCAATTATATTTTTTAATATTTCATTGTTTGTATTTTCATCTTCACTAAATTTTGTCAGTAACTTCATTTCGCAAGCTTTTTTTATAATAAGTTTTTCAGTTTCCTCTAGCTCTAGCTCATATATTTTAGTTTCTTGCACTTTTTCTGGTAGCAATTTAAAATATCTTAATTCATATATTAGTTTTTCTATTTCTTCTCTTTTACTTGCTTTTTCTATTCTTACTTTAAAGCACTTTAAAAATATTCTTTTTAATTCTGCTAATTTTTCTCTTTCATTTTTTACTTTATTTTGTTTTTCTTTGTCTAATTTTAAATCTTCATAAAAATTTATTTTTTTAACAATTTCTTCTTTCTTTATTAAAAACTCTTTCGGTTCTATTAATTTGTTCAATTTTTTTATTTTTTCTAATAACTCATTTCTTTGCTTTTCAAGCATTATACCTAAATGGCTTACACTAAAAATTTTATCTTTATTTTCTAACTTTTTATTTCTTTCCTCATATTCTTTTCTTAAAGCTAATTCGTCATTTAACAATTTGTCTATTTTCTTAATCTCTTTATTTATATTTTTTTTCTTTTCAGAAATTTCTTCTAAAAAAATTTTATTATTTTGCATTTTTTCTAATTTATCTTTTTCAGCCAAATAATTTTTTATAACTATTTCTTTATATTCTAGATTTTTATTAGCATATATAACAATAATATTTTTTAAAAATATTTTCCAAAACTCTAAATACAACTCTTCTCCAAATTCTTCTTTTAACTTCTCTTGCATTTCTTCTATGTAGTCTATCTCTTCCTCATCTTTAGTTTCATTTACAGTTAGTCCAAAACTATTGTTATATTTACTTCTTAATATCTCATTATTAGGTATATATTCTTCGTCATCACTTTCTTTAACATCATCTAATATTTCGTCCATAAATTCATTTTTATATAATATAAGTAAAATTTGGAATATTATATTATAATTTACATTTTCCATGTCTTTTAAAGGTGTGTCCCATGACCAACCGTTAAAGTCTCTTATGGTTTCTACTTGATTCATTCTATTTCCTTGAATAAGCATCTCTTTTAAAGGCTTTTCTATTAGTTCATATTTTTCATCAAATTCTATCTCTTTTTGCGATAATTCTATTATTGCCTCTAGTAAAACATTTTCATTTTGTAATACTTTTATTGCACCACTTTCTTTATTTATAGTGTATATTTTTTTGTCTGTATTTCTTATAAATTCAATAGAATTACACTTTTCATCAATTATTCGTATTACTTTTTTCAAGAACTCTTTTTTAGTACATACATTAATTTTTACTGTCATATAATCTTCATATGCATTTTCTATTTTATAAAACATACTTAATAAAAGATTTTTTACATCTTCTGAAAAGTTTTTATTTTCTAGAATTCTTTCTAAAACATTATTATAATCTTTTAAATTTATTTTTGAAAAGATATCTTTTGACATTATTACCTCTCTTTTTCTTAAGTTTTATTTTCCTTGCAAATTAGTTTTATGATTCTTCTGGTGTAGATGGAGTTGTTGCCATTTTTAACTCTGCTAATCTTTCTTTTGTAAGTAGTACCTCTCTTGGCTTACTTCCTTGATACCCTGAAATAACTCCTCTTTCTTCCATTTGGTCTATTATTCTTCCAGCTCTTGCGTACCCCACTTTAAATCTTCTTTGTATAAATGATGTTGATGCCTGTCCTGTTTCAACTACAACATCTATTGCTTCCATCAATAATGGATCTGTATCATCCCCATCTTCTGCTTCGCTATCCATTTCTTTATCTGTTTTACTTGAATTTTCTATACTATCTATAATATCTTCACTATATTTTGCCTCTCCATTTGCTTTTAAGAAATCTACTATTTTCTCAACTTCTGAATCTGATACAAATGCACCTTGTATTCTTACTGGTTTTGGTGCGCCTGATGGATAGAATAACATATCTCCTTTTCCAAGTAATTTTTCAGCTCCTACCATATCTAATATTGTTCTTGAATCTACTTGTGATGATACTGCAAATGCTATTCTTGAAGGTATATTCGCTTTAATTATACCTGTAATAACATCAACAGATGGCCTTTGTGTTGCTATTACTAAATGCATTCCTGCTGCTCTTGCTTTTTGTGCTAACCTACATATTGAATCTTCTACATCTTTTGAGGCTACCATCATTAAATCAGCAAGCTCATCTATAATAATTACTATATGTGGTAGTTTTCCTATTCCACCTTCGCTTTCTATTTCCTGGTTATAACCCTTTAAATCTCTAACACCTTTTTGTGCAAATGTATTATACCTATTTTCCATTTCCTGAACAGCCCATGCTAAAGCTCCAGCTGCTTTTTTAGGGTCTGTTACAACTGGAATAAGTAAGTGTGGTATTCCATTATACACTGAAAGTTCAACTATTTTAGGGTCTACCATAAGCAATTTTACTTCACTTGGCTTTGCTTTATATATTATGCTTGAAATTAAAGTATTTATGCAAACACTCTTTCCAGAACCTGTTGCACCTGCAATTAAAACGTGAGGCATTTTTGCTATATCTGCAACAACTTCTTTTCCGGCTACATCTTTTCCAAGTCCAAACGCTAATTTAGATTTATGATTTCTAAATTCATCTGTATCTATAATATCTCTAAAATGAACAATTTCATTTTCTTTATTTGGTATTTCTATACCAACTGCTTGCTTTCCAGGTATTGGTGCTTCTATTCTTATACTTTCAGCAGCTAAATTTAATGCAATATCATCTGCTAAATTTGCTATTTTGCTTACTCTTACACCTTCTGCTGGTTTTAATTCATACCTTGTTATTGCAGGTCCTATTGAAACGTTTTCAACCTTTGCAGAAACTCCAAAACTATATAATGTTTTTTGAAGTTTAGTTGCTGTATCTGTAACTGTTTTCTTTCCACCTTTTAGTTCTCTTTTTTCACCCTGACTTAATATTTCTATTGGTGGATATTCATAATTCTCATTTTCCTCTTCAACAGTCATAGTATGCTCTAAATTTAGAACTTCTTTTACTTTTTCTTCCTTAACTTCTTGTTCCTGTTTAAATAAATTTGCTTCAATTTCATTTGGTGAAGAAGCTTTGTTTTCCATGCCTATTGGATTTAAATCGTCTGCATCATGATTATATTTCTTTAATCCACTTTTTTCATCCAAGCCATTTAGATTTATAGTTATTTGGTCTTCATCTATTTCTAACGCTTTTCTTCTTTCTTCCTCTTTTTCACGAAGTCTACGCTCTCTAGCAGTTTCTTTCTTTTCTGGAACTATTTCTTGCTCTTCTATATCCCTTATTGTACTTCCTCTTAATCTTCTTGCATCTCTTGCATATCTTTCATCATTTTCATATCTATCATCTCGTATATATTTCTCCCCTTTTTGATATCTTTCATCTCTATCGTTTCTTGCCTCTTGCTTCAACGCTCTTCTTTCTTCTCTTCTTTCCTCTTTTTTTTCTACCATACTATCAATAATTCTAGCAATAATTTCTGAAGGTTTTATTGCAAACATAAATACTAAAATTATAATTGCAACACCTAAACTTAATATTATTGTTCCTAATGTTCCAAGTAGATTAATTAGTGGAGTAGCAATTACTGTTCCTATTATTCCTCCACCTATATCTCTTGCCCCATAATAATAGGCCTGATCCATTATTTTTCCAAAATCACCAGACATTGATATAGTACCTGCTGAAATTTGAAATACACTCATAATTACAGCTATGCAAATTAAAAAAACACCATACTGCAATAACTTAGTATATAAATAATCCTTTTTATCATAAGCCAAATATATTGCTATTGCAAAAGTTCCTATTGGTATAATGTACTTTATAATTCCCATTATTCCACCTAACATTGGACTTAAAGTTTCTCCTAAAAATCCTGATTTTGTATATATTAAAATAGCAAGTAAAAGGCTTGCAATTATCATTCCAACAACTGCAATATCTATACTTACTTTTGGTTGTTTCTTTCTACCTCTTTTTGCCATTTATTCGTCATTCCCTTCTTATTATTTTTCAATGCTAATTTTGCTCTTTAATTTTATCATTACCATTTTTTAATTGCAACAAAAATATTGAAAAAATATTATACATTTTCAATATCTGGTTAGAATTTAAATTTACTTTTATATATAACAAAATATTAATATATTATTTATTTAGTAACATTTTGTGGGGACCAGCAAATTATAGCTTGTAAAAAAATTATTTTGCAAAACTTGTTTTGCATAAATGATTTTTTTCTACAAGCTATTATGTAGCTTAAGAGTTACTAAATAAATAATATATTAATATTTTGCCTTATAACCTATGGAACATAAAAAAAGAGAATTAAAATTACTTTTAATTCTCCGTTTATATTATTTTAATTCTTTTCTATTATTTTGAATTATTTGTAAAGCATTTTCTAATGATGTTTCTATATCTTGTAAAATGCTATCTGCATAGTCCTTAGTTCCTTTTGATATTTCCCTTGACATTTCATTAGCCGTTTCTATTATTTCTGCTTTCTGCTCATATGCCTTTCTTGTTATTTCATGTTCGTCTATCATAGAAATAATTCTATTTTCAGCCTCTTTTACTATATCATCAGCCTCTTTTTGAGCCTCAACTAATATACGTTGTCTTTCTTCTTTAACCCACTTTGCTTGTTTAAGCTCATCTGGCAATTTTATTCTTATTTCTTTAATAATTTCTAAAACTTCTTCTTTATCAACTACACTTTTTGATGAAAAAGGTAGTGACTTACTATTTTCTAACATTTCCTCTATTGTTTCTAATAATGTAAATATTTCCATGACTAGCCCCTTTCGTGTAAGAATATTAATTTTACTCTCCCATATTTTCTTACATCTTTTACTTCTATATTTAAGTTTAAATTTTCCAACTCTTGTAATTCTCTGTTTTCATCATCTGTTTCTATTATAACTATTGCATCTTTTGAAAGTAAATTTAAATTTAATATTCTTTTTAAAGCATCTACCGCTATATCTAATCTATATGGTGGATCTATAAATATAATGTCTAACTTTTCATCTTTTATTTGTTCTAAACACTTTTTATAGTCTTTATTTATTACAATGCTTTTTTCATCAAAACCTGTTTTCTTTATATTTTGTTTTAATATTTTTACAACTTCAAATGATTTGTCACAAAATATACATTTCTTTGCACCTCTGCTTATACTTTCTAATCCTAACGCTCCACTTCCTGCAAATAAATCTAATACATTAGCATCATATATATAAGCTTGAATTATACTAAACAACGGTTCTTTTACTCTATCTAATGTTGGCCTTGTAGATAAATTTTCTATTGTGTTTATTTTTGTTCCTCTAGCTATTCCACTTATTATTCTCAAGTTTTATACTCCTTGCTTTAAATATATTATAATTTTATATCTTTTTAACCATATGTCAATATTATTAATTGAAATGTAATATTTATTTAACTTAATTGTAACATGTTAATATTTTTGTAATATCTAAAATATTCTATTGCATTATACAACATAATTTTCCATTTTGCAACATCTACGCATAAAGTTAAACCAAATAAAATAATAAAGAGGGTTATTACCCTCTTTTATTTATTCGTTTTTATTTAAATCTTTTAGAAGTTCTAATTGTGAGATTAGCAAAGATTCCATTTTGGCTTTATAAACATCAAATTGTTTTTTTACATCTTCTATTTCTTTTTTCTTCATCAATATTTCCTGTCCTAAATCTTCAACTGATTTTTTAGCATTTCCCTCTGCCTCTTTTATTATTTGGTCAGCTTGTTGCTTTGCAACACTCCTTACCTCTTCTGCAGTTGATTGAGCTACTACTAAAGTACTTTGCAAAGTATTTTCTATAGATTTATAATGTAATAAATCTCTTTCTAATTCCTCTACTCTTGCTTTTAACTCTGTACTTTGTTTATATGCCTTTTCATAGTCTATTGTTAAATCATCTAAAAATTCGTCTACTTCTTCAACGCTATAACCATTCATCATTTGTTTTGAGAATTTTTTATTTTCTATATCTAATGGTGTTAACATACTTCTTTCACTCCTGCCTTTTACAAATATATTTTAGTTGTTCTTTAGCCAAGAAACTGATAATTTACTAGGTAGTTCTCCTCTAGCCATTTCATTTGTTATATCATAATTATATGGAGCAATTAAAAATATTGAATTAGATATTTTTTGCATATGTCCATCTAACGCATGAACAGCACCGCTAACAACGTCTACTATACGTCTAGCTATATCTTTGTTTACATATTCTAAATTTACTATTATTGATTTTTTCTCTTTTAATAAATCGCAAATAGTTTCTGATTGCTCAAAAGTTGTTGGTTGTGATATTACCATTTTAACTTGTTGTTGTGATGGCATATTTACCACCTTTGAATTTGAGCGCTTATTCCAAAAGCCTCTTGTTTCTTCTTCTTCATCATCTTCTTGTTCTTCTACATCCTCTTGTTCTTCTGTATCGTATTCTTCCTCATCATCTTCTTGTTCCATACCAATAAAATCCATTAATTTACTCATTATTGCTCCAGCCATCTATAAAACCTCCTAAATATTTTCCTTTGTATTTTACTGTTACTAGTATCTAACTTTTTTTTTCAATTGTCAAGTATTTTTCTTATTGTAATTATAATTTAACATTAGTGTAATATTATTGTAATATTTATGATAGTATTTCGTCATAAAGTGATATTTTTCTCATCAAATTTGCTTCCTCCTCCGGTACACCTTTATCTAATAATTCCTGGTAATCTGTATAATTTTCTATAATTGCATAACTTTCATTTTGCTTTAATATTTTTACATATATTTTATCTGTATAATTTGCTCTTTTTCTTATAACATAAATTAAATTATCATTTTCATATTTCAATGCTGAATTAGGTATTTTTAATCCAGTGCTATCCCACCATATTACATCTACTGAAATTTTTCTATAATTTATTAAATCTTCTATATTTTTATCTATTTTAAATATTATTAAAATCTCTTTTGAAGTTTCCTTGGAGGTATATTCTATTTCCGCTGTTACTTCTTGTGCATTATATAATCTTAGTGTTACTTTCTCACCTACCACTGAATTTAATGCCTGATCTGAATTTAATATACAAGCTATGTAACAATTAAAATTATCTATTACTTTTCCTCCTTCTTCACTTGTACTAACTACTTGACCTGTTTTTAAATTTAAGTTTTCCAACACATCTTTTGTTATTTTACTAAAGTCTGTTGGACTTAAAATTTCTTCCAGTCCATCTACTCTATATGAAACAACACCAGATTTCGTTGCTTTTACATATTCAGAACCAGAATACAATGTATTTTCATACTTACTTCTTTCTTCTATTAAGCTTTTTAAATATGAACCAGCTGGGCTTAAATTTCCCGCTATTTTAGCTTTTTTGGTTATGTATTCATCAATTTCTTTTTTGTATTCAGATACTCTTTCTAAATTGTTTAACTCGTATATAGAGTTTAATCTTTGCTCTATTTGATTATCTAACAGTTTTATATCACTTCTAGGTATATTACTTTCATTACTCCATGCTTCTTGAATCTTCACATCCAATTCTTTTATCTTATTTAGCAACTCTTCTTCTCCAGATGTATAATATCTAAAAATTGCTTCTCCTTTAGAAACTCTTTCCCCTTCAGATTTTATTTTTGACATTCCATTTTTATAGTTTTGACCAATTATTACTTCTTCATCTCTTATTATATAACCTTGTGTTTCCTCCTGCGAAGATATTCTACCATTTTCGACTAAAAATGTATCTGTTGGATTTTTTATTAAATTAAATATAGCATTTATCAAATATACTAAAATTGCCGTTACTACTACTAAAGTTATTGCAATTTCAATATTTTTCTTCTGTTTTTCCACTTTTAGCTCCTTTCATATATTACTTGGAAATTCCTGTTTCTTCCATTATAATTTCTAAATTTTTTTGAATATCTTGCATTCCATCTAACCAAACAATTTCCTTATTTTTTCTAAACCATGTCAACTGCCTTTTTGCATATCTTCTAGTTTCTTGCTTAATTTTTTCTATCATTTCTTCTTTAGATATTTTTCCATCTAAATATTCTATTACTTCTTTGTAGCCTAATCCTTGTATCGCTGTAGGCATATGCTTATATTTTTTATATAAATTCTTTACCTCTTCTATAAGCCCTTCTTCAATCATTATATCTACTCTTCTATTTATTCTATCATATAATATTTCTCTCTCCATAGTTATAGCAAAAACTTTATAGTCATATTCTGGCTCTTTTCTTGAAGTTTTTTCTAACTCCGTTTTTGTTTTTCCAGTTTGCTTATATATTTCTAATACTCTTAATATTCTTTTACTATCATTTGGACTGATTTTTTCCATGGCTTTTTCATCTATTTGTTTTGCCATGTTGTATAAATATTCTAAGCCTTTTTCGCTTGCTATTTTTTCTAATTCTTTTCTATATTCTAAATCTGTTTCTATTTGTGGATATTCTATTTCGTATATAAGTGAATCTATATATAAACCTGTTCCACCAACCACTATTGGTGTTTTTCCTTTTTCTATTATTTCTTTTATTGCTTTTTTACAATCTAACTTATAGTCTGCTACACTATACCTAGTTTCAGGACTTACAAAGTCTAATAAATAATGTTTTATTCCTTGCATTTCTTCCTCATCTGGTTTTGCTGTTCCTATATTCATCTCTTTATATATCTGCATGGAATCTGCAGAAACTATTTCTCCATTAATTTTTTTTGCAAGTTCAATAGATAGTTTGGTTTTACCTGAAGCTGTTGGGCCTCCTATTACTATTACTTTGCTTTTTTCCATAAAAATTCCATTCCTTTCCTTTAAGAAGCACCTTACTTATAAAAACTTTATAGCAAGCTCTTTACTATACTTTTACTAATATTTGAGCTATAGTATTTTGTATTATTGGAAAAGCAAAATATTCAGCTATTAAAATAACAATTCCTAACACTACCATTAACATGCATCTATTTATAAATTTGTTCTTTGCTAATTTTTTCTTTTTCAATTTAAAATATGAACTTGCCAAAAATGGTATTGTACAAATTACATTTATTGGCACTAACATATATACTGTATATTGCCCTGCCATATTTGCTGTTAATGAATTTACAGCATTAGAAATCCAATAAACTAATGTAACTAATACATAGTGTATAGCTAAACAAATTGCTATAAATACAAGCTTTTCCTTCTGTGGTAATTTTTTTATAAATTGATATGTAAAAAATATAGCTCCTACATTTAATAATATAATTATTCCTAAAACTAATATATCCATATTTTTTCTTTCCTTTTATATACTTTTTTACCTTCTTGAAAATTTCTTTTCTATATCTGTTTTTGTCATTTTTATAGCTGTTGGTCTTCCGTGTGGGCAAGTAAATGGATTTGGTAATCTTAAAAGTTTTTCCATCAAGCTGTCTACTTCTTCTTCTGTTAAAGCCATATTAGCTTTTACTGCTGCTTTACATGCAACTGTTGCAATAAATTTTTCTTCTATTTCTTGTTTGGCTGTTCTTGCAACCGTATTTATTTCATCTAATGTTTCTAAAAATAGATCTCTTGTATTCAAGTCTATACAAATATTTGGAACTCCTGTTAATTTAATTGTATTTTCTCCAAACTCTTCTAATTCAAAACCTGCTTTTTTAAACATTTCCATATTATCTCTTGCTATATCCATTTCTTTATTTGTTAAAGTAATTATATCTGGTAATAGCATTAATTGAGAATCTTTTGGTCCATTACTATAGTAGTTTTCTTTTACTTTTTCGTATAATATTCTTTCATGTGCTGCATGTTGGTCTATTATATACATTTCTTTATCCATTTCAATTATTATATAAGTTGAAAATGCTATTCCTATAAATTTGTATACAGGCTTATTGTATTCTTCTTTTTTATCAAACATTGAAACATTATCAAGTGTTGTAACTGCTTGTGCATCTATTTTTTCGCCTTTATCTTCTACTTTCTCTTCATTATCCCTTTTAGTTAATGGTTTGCCAAAAATTGATTCGTACATATTTTCAAAATTTGCACTTGCCTCATTTTTATTTTGCATATTTTCTTTAATTTCTTGATATGTTAACGGATATGTACTATCTATTTTACTTTTATCATCAACTTCCTTTTTTATATCGTCTAAATTAATTACTTGTGTTTTTTCTATGTCGTTCTTATTTGATTCTTCATTATTATTTTTATTTAATTCTTTAATTAAATTTTGATATTTTTCTGTTTGCTCGTTTAATGTTAAAGTAGGCTCACCATTTGAGAATGTTGATATTTTTGCTGTATTTCTACTATTAAATATGTCTCTAATAAAATTATTATTTTCTTCTTCAGCCTCTTTTTCATTTTCTTTTTGCCTAAATCTTTGGAATAACCCTTTTGATTCTTCATAATTAGTTTCTTTTATATTATCAAAGTTTTGCTTTGGTAACTCTTCTTTATCTGTTTCTGTAACTAAATCTCCTTTTAATAAAGTATCTTTTATTGCATGATATACTGCTTTAAATATTTTGTTTTCATCTTCAAACCTTACTTCTAACTTTGCTGGGTGAACATTTACATCTACTTTTTGCGGATTCATTTCTATGTTTAAAATTAGAAAACCAAACTTTCCAACTGTAATCATTCCTTTAAATGCTTGCTCTGCACCACTTGTTAATGTTTTATCTTTTATAAACCTTTTATTTACAAAAAATAATTGATTTGCTCTATTAGACCTTGCTATTGATGGCTTTCCTACTACTCCTGAAATTTTTATATCTTCATAATCATAATTTACATCTAATATATTTTCTGCAACATCTTTCCCATATATATTGTATACTACTGTTTTCATGTCACCATTTCCTGATGTTTGAATAACAGTTTTTCCTCCACTTACTAATTTTATTGCAATATTAGGATTTATTAACGCAATTCTTGTGACTACATCTTCTATATAACCTGCTTCTGTGAAATCTTTCTTTAAAAATTTATATCTTACAGGTGTATTGTAAAATAAATTTTCCACAGTTATGCTTGTACCCTTTGGGCAACCTTCCTCATGCTTTTCTATTACATTTCCACCTTCTACTATTATTTTATAACCTGTTTCACTATCTTCTGTTTTTGAGACCATTTCAACTCTTGCAATGGCTGCAATACTTGCTAAAGCCTCACCTCTAAACCCCATAGATTTTACGTTCTCTAAATCGTCTGCAACTCTTATTTTGCTAGTTGCATGTCTTTCAAATGCTATTTCCATATCATCTTGCATAATTCCTTTTCCATTATCAGTTATACGAATATATGAAATTCCACCATTTTTTACTTCCACATTTATATTAGTTGCTCCTGCATCTATTGAGTTTTCTATTAACTCTTTTACAACAGATGATGGTCTTTCTATTACCTCTCCTGCAGCTATTTTATTTATTGTTAATTCATCTAATAATACTATATTTCCCATCACTTTTCCTCCAATTTTACTCCTATGTTTTCAGGTAAATTATAACACTAATATTTTTGTTTTGTAAAGTAAATTTACATTTTCTTAAAAAAGTATTTATAGTAACACTTTTTCAAAAAAAGAATAATATATACCATACTAAAGAACAAAGAAAAGAGTTCTATATAGGGAGGTACATTAAAATGGGAAATTCTTGCTGTTCAGGTAATAGCGAAATACTTTGGTTCATTATCCTATTCTTATTACTTTTCTGTGGCTGTGGCAACAGAGGTTGTGGATGTAACTAAAGTCGCTAAAATCTAATTACTTAATTGTATATTTGAAAGGAGGGGAATAATATGCCAGAGAATAGAAATTGTGGATGTGGTGGTTTCGGCTTTGGAGGCGACTGCATTTGGATTATAATAGTTTTAATATTAATATTCTGCTGTTGTGGAGGTAACAACAACAACTGCGGATGTTGCTAATTATTAAGCTCAATTTTATTTTTGCATGGCAAAAGCCACTCTTATTAAGAGTGGCTTTGCTTGAGGTCCTTTACCTAATCCAACGGCCATAGTTATCCACATAATAGCCTTCAATCCATTCATTGCGGGCTACATTTCCGTCTGATTTAATGTAATAGGAATATCCCATATAATCAAACCAGCCGTACTTCAGTTTCCCTGTTGCATTGAATGGGTACGGTAATCCATTAATTAGCCTTATCTGGTTTTCGACAACGTTGCCGTTGCCATCGAAGTAATACCAGTCTTTTCCCCATGTGCCTCGGCTTATATACTGCCAAGCATTTTTGGTTATCAATCCATTGGGATCAATGTAACGATTTCCCTGCCACTGGTTAGTTACCATGCCATCAGTTCCAACGTAGTAACCACCAACACTTTGGTTTTGTACTTCTTTACCACTGTATTGGTCATAATAGTACCACTTGTTGTTATAAAGTACCCAACCACTGGCCCTGGCACCTTCTATATGGTTACCATTGCCATCTTCATAGAAAAAGTAGCGGTTACCATTCCAACTCTGCCTGCCTTTAAGCATCTTACCCTGGCTATCAAATAAATAATACTGCCCATTTATTTGATACATTCCGTTTGTAAGAAGCCTATGATTACTATCATAGTAGTACCAAACTCCATCTCTCTTCACCCAGGAATTGCTTCCTGAATAACTCGGATATGAATCGTATGGAGGATAATAGTAATCGTCGTAGTAGTCATAGTAGTCGTCATAGTATCCGTCGTAGTCATACCAGTCTCTACTGTCGTAGTATAACTCGTCGGAAATTTCTGACCAGCTACTGTCCGTTAAATACGAACTTTCTGAACAGGCTTTTACTCTGAACGTATTGTTCTTACGGTCTTTTAAATATGCCCGCAGGTTTACAATATTATCATTCACAGTCAAATCGTTGCCATTAATGCGAACTATATAATAGTCTGCATCATAAACGGTCTCCCAACTTGCAAGGCCATAATCCTCATCCCAACTTAAATCAGTTGGTGCTTCCAGTTTTCCCTTTGTAACTTTAGAGCATTCAATTTCCACTTTTACATGGCTATTGTCTACTCTCCAGCCATCCCAGAACTTTCCTCCTGTAATGGAAAATTGAGATTTACTGGTAAAATCGTTGTAGAAGACATACCCCTCTCTTGCTGTTACCGTTACAGTAACAACAGGGTTTTCTCCTGCTGAGTAATTTTGGCTGACGTATGAAACATCATACTCAGCTCCATGACCCGAAGCAGCAATAATGGTATTAATCTGCCCGGAACTGTTTTGCGAAACCTTGAGGTAAATTTTCTTTACTTCCTTCGGTTGCGCAACTGCTTCCGTTGCCATAGCTGTGGTGGCAAACGAAAACATCATCAGCAGAAACGTTAAGAATGCTACCAGTTTCCGTCCTTTCATAATGGACCTCCTTCTTCTTGTTTTGTTTGCCTTAGCAAGGCAAAAATTTAAAAGTTGTCATTTATAATTTTAACACATTTTACATCTTATGTCAATTTTTAGAAAACAAAAATCGGCTATATAAATAACCGATTTTTTCTTTATTATTCAGCATCTAATTCAAAATAAAATTCTACTCCATTTTCATGATTTATTACTCCAAAATCATTTTCATAATTAGTCATTATAGCTTTAACTAAAGCTAAACCAATTCCAGTTCCTCCATCTTCTCTATTCCTTGAACTATCTATTTTATAAAATCTTTTCCATATTCTTTCTTTATCTTCATCATTAATTATATCTCCAGTATTAAATACACTTATTCGCACTTTATTATTTTCATCATTCTTGTTTACTGAAATCTTTATACTTTTTTCTCCGTCTACCTCTTTTGCATGCTTTATAGCATTTGTAAAGTAATTTGTAATTACCTGGTCTATATAAAATTCATCTGCTACAACATATACAGGACTTTTTTCTTCAAATTTTATTTGTATATTTTTATCTTCTAGCATTACTTTACATTTTCTAATAACTTCATTAATAAGTTCCATAATATTAAATTTTTCATTATTAAAGTCTCTTGTACCATATTCAAGTTTCATAAGTTCTAGTAATTGTTTTACCAAAGTATCCATTTTATTAGATTCATCTAATATGACCTCTGCATAAAACTTTCTAGATTCTTCATCTGAATTTACATTTTCTACTAAACCTTCTGCATAACCTTGTATTAAAGCTATTGGTGTCTTTAATTCATGTGATACATCTGAAATAAACTGCTTTCTCATTTCATCTATTTTTGATTTTTCCTCAATATCCTTCTCTAATTCCAAATTAGTATCTCTTAGTTGTTTAATTGTAGCTTCTAGTTTATCAGACATTATATTTATACTTTTTCCTAATGTATTTATTTCATCATCAGTATCTTTTATTCTATACTTTTTACTAAAATCTAATTTTGACATTTTTTCAGCAATATCATTCAACTCTGAAATTGGCTCTGTAAATTTTCTAGATATGTATGAAGCTAAAATTCCTGCTATTAATATTGAAATGGCACCTATTAATATTAATAACTCATTTGAAATTCTTACACTTTCTTGTATTGGTGATATAGGTACCCTTATATATAATGAATACCCATTATCTAATTTTGACGACAACATCACATAATTCATTGCATTTTTTTCATCTACCAACCTTGTTATTCTCATTTTATCATTAGAAAAAATAATACTATTTTTTTGTTTTTTTATAAAAGCCTGATTTATTAATTCATTTATTTTTTCTATTGTATTTTGAAAAGATTGATCTGAACTAAACACCGCTATACTTTGTCCATTTTCTATTAATATATCAAAATCATTTTTAGATGATATTCTTTTTAATGCTTCTTCCAATTCTTCTGCTGACATATCTCCCATTTCTAACATATTGTAATACATATTTATATTGTTATATGCCTCTTTTATAGTTTTAACCTTTGTATACAAGTAAAAACTTTCTAATACTACACTATTTATTATTATTAGGAATAATACTATTATAATTACTACTATACAGAGAGAAAGAAATAATTTTACTCTTACAGACTTAAGTTTGTCTTTTAATTTCTCCATTTATACTACATTTCCTTTCTACTAAACTATTAGGGACGGGGTTAAATAGTTTAGCACAATTTGTTTTTTAATTAAACTATTAGGGACGTTGTTAAATAGTTTAGTGAAAACACACTAATATATCACAATAAAACTATTATTATTCACTAAACTATTTAACAACGTCCCTAATAGTTTAATGGTAATTTTAAGTTACATTAACGTGCTAAACTATTTAACCCCGTCCCTAATAGTTTATTTAACCTCAAATTTATACCCAACACCTCTCATTGTTTCTATATATTTACCTTTTTTACCTAATTTATGACGAATTTTCTTTATATGACTATCTATTGTTCTCGAATCTCCATAATAATCATAATTCCAAACATTATTTAAGATTTTATCTCTAGATAATGCTATATTTGCATTGTCTACTAAATATTTTAGTAATTCATATTCTCTTAAACTTAATTCTATTTGCTTTCCATCTACTTTTACAGTTCTTCCATCAGAGTCGATTACAATTCCACCATAATCTTCTACATTATTTTCTTTTTCTTTTACTCTTTTTAGTATTGCCTCTACTCTTGCAACTAAAATTTTAGGGCTAAATGGCTTTGATATATATTCATCTACACCTAACTCAAACCCAAATAATTCATCTTGCTCTTCTCCTCTTGCTGTAAGCATAACTATTGGTACCTTTGAAGTTTGGCGTATTTGCCTTAATACAGACCACCCATCTAATTTTGGCATCATTACATCTAATAAAATTAAACTTATTTTATTTTCATTTTCTGTGAATTTTTGAATTGCCTCTTCTCCATCTCCTGCTTCTATTACACTATATCCTTTTTGCATAAGAAAATCTTTTATTAATTTTCTCATTCTTGACTCGTCATCTACCACCAAAATTGTCATATCATTCATATTTAATTTCATTCCTTTCTGATACATGCATTCTATTTAAATTTTAGCCTCTTACACTTTACAACTGTTTATATTTTACTTTTTCTTTGTGTTCTTTATGTGAATTTGAAGAGTTATTTTAGTATTAAATTCAAAAATACAAATAAAATAAATATTAGCAGTAGGGTATTTTTGAAGATTGTTACCTTTAATAATAATAGCCGAAACTAATTATAGCTCGGCTTTATTAATTACTGTGAATTGTAACTATAAATTTTATTTTTTCATTCCTTCTTTTATATATTCTATCTCTTCTTCTGCATCTAATCTCATAAATAGTGGCTCTCCCTTAGGAACTACTTGCATATTTTCTTTTACTTTTCCATATTCTTTTGCAGAATCCCAAGTTTTTAGTTCTTCATCTTGTATTCCAAGTTGTTCAAACATCTTATTTGAAGTATCTTCCATAAATGGTTGTAATAACACTGCTACTATTCTTAAATTTTCAATTAAGTGGTACATTGTGCTTGCTAATTTTTGTTTATCTTCTTCTGATTCAGACTTTGCTAAAACCCATGGTTCTGTTTCATCTATATATTTGTTTGACCTTGAAATTATTGCCCATATTTCTGAAATAGCATTTGAAACATGTATGTCTTCCATGTTTTCTTCTACTTGTTTTACTTTATCTAAAACTGTTTTTTCTATTTCACTATCTACACTATTTCTTACATCTGTAAGTTTTGGAACTTTTCCCTCGAAGTATTTATTTAACATTCCTATTGTTCTGTTTAAAAGATTTCCTAAATCATTACATAAATCAAAATTAAATCTTTCTACAAAACCTTCTGGTGTAAATACTGCGTCTTGACCAAAAGGGAACTCTCTTAATAAGAAATATTTTAAAGCATCTAAACCATATCTATCTATTAAAAGTTCCGGATAAACTATATTTCCTTTAGATTTTGACATCTTTCCATCTTTCATCATTATAAAGCCATGTGCATATAATTTTTTAGGAATTGGTAAATCTAATGCCATTAGGAATATTGGCCAATAAATAGCATGAAATCTTATTATATCTTTTCCAACTATTTGTAAATCTGCTGGCCAGTATTTTTTTAATTTGCTATCATCTTCTGAGCCATAACCAAGCGCTGTAATATAGTTTGTTAAAGCATCTAGCCAAACATACACTACATGTTTTGGATTTTTAGGTACCTTAACACCCCAATCAAAACTTGTACGACTTACGCACAAATCTTCTAATCCTGGTTTTATAAAATTATTAAACAATTCATTTTTCCTTGATTCTGGAATTATGAAATCTGGATTTTCATCATAAAATTCTTCTAACCTTTTTTGATATTTTTTCATGTTGAAGAAATATGACTCTTCCTTCATTTTCTTAACTTCTCTACCACAGTCTGGACATTTTCCATCTACTAATTGAGTTTCTGTAAAGAAGGTTTCGCATGGCATACAATACCAACCCTCATATTCGCCTAAATAGATGTCTCCTTGATCCATTAATCTATCAAATATTTTTTCTACAACTTTAACATGTCTATCTTCTGTTGTACGAATAAAGTCATCATAATTTATATCCATTTTCTTCCACAAAGTTTTAGCAAGCTCTGCCATACCATCTACGTACTCTTGAGGAGTTTTGCCTGCTTGCTCTGCTACTGTTTGAATTTTTTGACCATGTTCATCAAGCCCTGTTAACATATAACTATCAAAGCCTCTCAACTGTTTATATCTTTTCATAGTATCTGCTAAAACTGTTGTATAAGCAGTTCCAATATGAAACCTCCCACTTGGATAATATATAGGTGTTGTTACATAAAAATTTTTGTTTTCCATGATACAAATCATTCCTTTCACTTTGATAATTTTCTTTTACTTAAGTTATCACTTATTTTATAGCAAAAAGCCTGTATTGTCAATAATTATACTAGTTTTATTTTATAATGTTAAATTACACTTGCTTTTACAATTTTTCCTTATATTCTTGTCTAATATTCATTTTTATTGTATAATACATCTATATTTTTATATAGGAGATGTGTTTCTTGAAAAAAGTAAATGAAACTATGATGCAATTTTTTGAGTGGTATTTAAAGCCAGAAGATAATTTGTGGAATAAAACCATTAATGAAGCTTCTTACTTATCTTCAATAGGTATTACATCTATATGGCTTCCACCTGCGTATAAAGGAGCAAATGGTATAAACGATACCGGTTATGGTGTATACGATATGTACGACTTAGGTGAGTTTAATCAAAAAGGTTGCATTAGAACAAAATATGGTACTAAAAAAGAATATTTAGAAGCTATTAAAGTTTTAAAAGCTAATAATATTTCTGTTTTGGCAGACATTGTATTCAATCATAGATTAGGTGCAGACGAGTTTGAAAACGTTATTGCTGTTGAAGATGATCCTGTAAATAGAAACAATTCTATTAGTGAGCCAAGAACTATTAAGGCATGGACTAAATTTAATTTTGATGGCAGAGGATCAAACTACTCTAATTTCAAATGGAACTGGACTCACTTCCATGGAGTTGATTGGGATGATATAACTCAAAAGAAATCTGTTTATAAATTTTATGGAAAAGATTGGGATTCAGATGTAGATAGAGAAAATGGCAATTATGATTATTTAATGGGTGCAGATGTCGACTTTAATAATGTAAATGTTGTAAATGAACTAATTTCGTGGGCTAAATGGTATGTTGAAACTTCTCACATTGATGGTTTTAGGATGGATGCTGTTAAACACATTAGAGCTTCATTTTTAAAAACTTTTTTAGCTACACTTCGTGATGATTTAGAACAAAACTTATTCACTATTGGTGAATATTGGAGTGGAGATATAGAAACACTTAAAAATTTTATAAAAGAAACCAAAAGTTCAATGAGTTTATTTGATGTACCTTTACATTACAATTTGTTTAATGCCTCTAACAGTAATGGTCATTATGATATGAGAAGAATTTTTGATGGTACACTTGTAAAATCTAAACCAGAACTTGCAATTACTTTTGTAGATAATCACGATACTGAGCCTGGTCAGTCTTTAGAGTCTTGGGTACAAGATTGGTTTAAACCTCTTGCCTATGCTTTAATATTATTAAGAAATGCTGGCACTCCTTGTGTATTTTATGGCGACTATTATGGAATACCAGAAAAAGAATTTAAAGGCAAAAAAGATTTACTAGAAAAACTTATTTTGGCAAGGAAACGTTTTGCCTATGGAAATGAAGTTGATTATTTTGATGACCCAAATGTTGTAGGTTGGACTCGTGAAGGTAGCTTTGACCACCCTAACTCTGGTATGGCTGTTATTATGTCTGATGGCCCAGATGGTTGTAAAGCTATGAATGTTGGAAAAAAATTAGCAGGCTCTCTACTTTATGATTATCTTGGAAACGTTAATGAACCTGTATATGTAGATGATGAAGGAAATGGCATTTTTTATACTAAAGCTCGCAGTGTTTCAGTTTGGGTTCTTCGAGAAGATGAAATGAAATAATTATTTTTGAATATAAAAGGGCATCCTAATGTTTTATTATAGGATGCTTTTTATTTGTGTTATTATATTTTTTACTCATTTATTGCAATTAAGGCTTTTATTTTTATTCCTTCTGCCATAAACATTTTCTCATGCTCTGTTTGTATATTATCCCAAAAATCTACTTCATTTTCTAAATCATATGTATATTTTATAACTTTAAAATTCGTATCTTTTAAGTATACTAAAGTATCTTCAAACAAATTATCATCATCTGTTTTAAACCTAATTTCTCCACCTTTTACTAAAAATTCTTTATATTTTTCCAGTTGTACTCTATGTGTTAACCTTCTTTTTCTGTGCCTACCCTTTGGCCAAGGATTACAAAAATTTATATAAATTCTTTCTATTTTATCTTCTTTATTTAGTATTAATGGTATTCTTTCTATATCAAACCTTGTTAAATATACATTATTTATTTCTTCGTTTTCTTCATTATACTTTTGCTCTATTGTTCTTTTTGCAACGCCCAGCATTGCATCTACCATATCTATTGCTATATAATTAATATTTTTATTTTTAACTGCTAAGTTTGCTATAAAATTTCCTTTTCCACAGCCTAATTCTAAATGAATAGGAGCTTCGTTTTCAAATAATGTTTTCCATTTTCCTATATAATCTTCAGGATTATCTATATAAAATTTGCTTGCCTCTAATTCTGGCCTTGCCCATGGCTTATACCTTATTCTCATTTCTATTCTTCCTTTTTATATTTTAGGTGGATTAGTAAATAAGCTGTATATTGATGTCCAAATAGCCTGTGCCAACATTACAACCGCATCTACTAGCCACTTTATTATTGGATTACTTTCATAAAATGCTACTAATAATTTATTTGTTGGTGGGAAAAACCAAAGTGCAGTTATTGCTACAGCTAGTATAACTATTACCTCTAAAAGTATTAGTGTTTTTTTCCATGTCCATTTTTCCTTTATTTTATAGCCTAAACTCCTTAAATAATTATAATACGCATTTTGATATTCTTGATTTAATTGCTCTTGCATTTTTTGCCTATATTTCTGCTCATATTTTTCATTCCTAACTTGCCTTTCATATGCTTCCCTATCTAACTGTTCTTGAAGTTTCCTTCTATATTCTTCATAATTACTTTGATTTTCGTTTGTATAATCTTTTATTTGTTCACTAGTTGTTTCGTAATTATTTTGCTGTTCATATTCATTTCTTATATAACTATTTTTCTGATTATCTATTTCTTCTTGCCTTTTTCTTTTTAACATTTCGTCATACTCTGCTCTTTTTTCGGGGTCGGTTAATACATCATAAGCCTCATTTATTTTTTTCATCATTTCTTCAGCTTTTGACTTATTTTGTGGCTGTTGTAAATCAGGATGATACTTTTTTACTAACACTTTATACGCCTTTTCAATTACTTCATTAGACGCCTTTTCACTAACCTCTAATATATCATAATAATTTTCCATTCTTACTTCCTTACCCTTATATTACAATTATAACATTTTATTTTTTAAAAACATAGTATTTTGTAAAAAAATGTGTTATAATGCAACTATTAAATTAATTTTTAGGAGTGATTACGTTGAAATTGACATCTGACAATGAAACCTTAGCAGAAAACAAAGTATTAATTTTATATGTTTTATCTAAAGTAGGTAAACCAATTTCCAATGACTCTCTTTTGAATTTAGTGCTTACTATTACAGATATGAACTATTTCTATTTTCAACAATTCTTGTTAGATTTAATAGAAAATAAATATATTATAACTTTTCCTAAAGATAATAAAAATTTTTATGACATAACTGATTTAGGAAAAGAAACTTTGAAACTTACTCAAGATATTATTCCTGGCATTATAAAGCTACGTGTAGATAGTAATTTCAAATCTGAAATTGACAATTTTAATAATGAACATTCTATAATTGCTGAATACACTCCTCAAAGTGAAGATAATTTCATGGTTACATGTAAAATGATTGATAATAATGAAACAATTTTTGAATTAAAAACTTTTGCCGGTTCTCGTAATCAAGCAAAAGAAATTGCAGATAATTGGAAAAATAATGCGGATAAAATTTATCCACAAATTATAGATACTATTACTAAAAAAGATTAAACTATTAGGGACGGGGTTAAATAGTTTAGCACAATTTATTTTTTTAGTTAAACTATAGGGGACTGTGTTAAATAGTTTAGTGAATTTATTATGTTTTGCAAGTATTTTTAATATGCTTCCACTAAACTATTTAACACAGTCCCCTATAGTTTAACGGTAATTTCAAAGTTACTCTAGTGTGCTAAACTATTTAACCCCGTCCCTAATAGTTTAATTACATCTTCGATTTTTACCTCTTGTACTTCGTCACTATTTCTCATTTTTAATTCTACTATACCGTCATTTACTTTTTTACCTACTGTAATTCTAATAGGAATTCCTATTAAATCCATATCATTAAATTTTACTCCTGGTCTTTCATCTCTGTCATCTAAAATTGTATCTATTCCCATTTGCGTTAATTGGTTGTATAAACTTTCTGATACTTCAACTTGTTTTTCATCTTTATTGCTTATTAAAACAATGCAAACTTTATATGGTGCTATATTCATTGGCCATATAATTCCCTTTTCATCATGATTTTGCTCTACAATTGCTGCTACTAATCTTTCTATTCCTATTCCATAGCATCCCATTACAACTGGTTTTAGTTCATTGTTTTGGTCTAAATAATTAAGTCCTAAACTTTCACTATATTTTGTTCCTAACTTAAATGTATTTCCAACTTCTATACCTTTTTTAAATTGTAGATGTCCGTGTTTGCAATTTGGGCATAGTTCACCTTCTTGTACATTTCTTATATCTGCAACATAATCTGCTTTAAAGTCTGTGATATTTACATTTTTATAATGGTAGTCTGTTTCATTTGCACCTACCACAAAGTTTTTCATATGTTTTACACCATTGTCCATAATTACTGGAATATCTAAACCTATTGGTCCTGCAAAACCTACATTGGCATTTGTAATTTTTATTACATCTTCAGCTTCTGCAAGTGCTACCTCATTTGCCTTTAAAAGCTTTTGAAGTTTTACTTCATTTATTTCTTTGTTTCCTTGCACTAAACATGCATAGAATTTATCATCTGCCTTATATATTAATGTTTTTACAAATTTTTCTGGTTTTTCGTTTAAAAATGCACTTACTTCTTCTATTGTTCCTGCATTTGGAGTATGTACTTTTTCTACTGACTTTTGCTCTTCTTGTGCAGTTTCTTCTTCATCTACGCATGCACTTACTTCTATATTAGATGCATAATCACATCTATCGCATAATACTAAAATATCTTCCCCAACATCTGTTACTGCTTGAAATTCCTCTGAAAGTAGACCTCCCATTACTCCTGTATCTGCTCTAACTACTACATAATTTAAACCTAATTCTTTGCATATTTTGTTATATGCTTCGAATTGCTTTTTGTAAGATATATCTGAACTTTCTTGGTCTATATCAAAACTATAGGCATCTTTCATTGTAAACTCTCTTGTTCTAATTAGGCCTAATCTTGGTCTTACTTCATCTCTATACTTGTTTCCTATTTGGTATAATGTGTATGGTAAATCTTTGTATGATTTTGATTTCATCATAGCTGCTAACACAAAAAATTCCTCATGTGTTGGACCTAATGCATACTCTCTGTTATATCTATCATTTAATTTAAATATTGATGAACCAAATATGTCATACCTTCCAGATTTTTTGAACACATCAACTGGAAGTAACATTGGCATTGTTACTTCTTGTGCACCAGCTTCATTCATATTTTTTCTTACTATATTTTTTACATTTTCAACTACTTTATTTCCAAGTGGCAATTTCATATAAATTCCATTTCCTACTTTTTTAAACATTCCACTTTTTACTAATAGATTTCCACTTTCTGAATCTTCATCTTTCATATCTTCTCTTAAAGTATAAAAAAAGTTCTCGCTTAATCTCATTTCTATTCTCCTTACTTTATAAATTTTTATTCACTACTTTTATTCACTACTATATTTAAGTCTGTTTCTTCAAGCTTTTCCTTCTCATCATTTTCTATAATATCATCTATAACAATTTGTTGATTTTCATCTATTTTATATCTCGGTAGTTCCGGAAGTTCATCTAAACTTGTATAACCAAACATCTTTAAAAATTCATTAGTTACACTATACATCGTTGGTCTTCCTGGCGCGTCCATTTTGCCAACTTCTTGTATTAAATTGTATTCTAACAATTTGTATATAGTTCCATCTGAACCAACCCCACGAATTGACTCTATTTGCGCCCTTGTAATTTTAGGATTATAAGCAATTATTGATAAAGTTTCCATTGCTGCATTTGATAAATTTGGCTTGCTTCTTTTGTCCAATATTGGATATATATATTCATAATATTCTTTTTTAGATACTAGTTGGAAGTTATCATTTACTCTTATTATTTGTATTCCTCTATTTTGATTATCTATATTCATACTTTCTATGACAGAAAAAATTTCTTCAGAACCTAGTTCTAAAGCTGACATTAATTCTTTTATATTTACTTCTCTACCTGCACTAAATAATATTGCCTCTATTATTGCTTTCTTTTCTTGTAACTCCATATTTACCTACCCCTATTACCTAAACTTATTCTGTTGCATTATAACATAAACTAACAATTATTACAATATTTATTTAAGCTCTTGCAGTTTTTTTTAGTATATGTTAATATAAAATTATATTAATATTAAGGACGGTGTTTGTTATGGAAGATGCTGATTCAAAAAAAATAGAAATTGTTTCTGGTGATGGCAAAGATTTAAATATATCACCTGTTACAGACTATATAAATATTGAAAAACCTAAAAAAGATAAAGAAAAGAAAAATATTATTATTCCTGGCGAACAAGAAGATAATAAAGATTAATAAAAAAAGAGCTAAATAAAACAATTATGTTTTCATTTTGGCTCTTCTTTTTTTCTTTACATATTATTCCTTGGAGAATATTTGAATATCAAGTATTTAAAATCTTGATCATTTTTCAAGATTAGTAGCAATGCTTCTTTTCCGAAGCTAAAGTTTCCAAAACTTACTTGTCTTCCATCCTGAATAACCATTGCCCCCTCTTTCTTCCTTGCATCAGCAACATCAAAAATATTGGCTAAAGCATTCCCCTCACAAGCTGTAATTTTCATTTTCTCTACATTTTGCTGTAGCCATTGCCGATTGCTATACTCCAAGCTTCTTTTCTCTGAATCATCTAATACTTTAATTACCCATATTGTATGATCCATTTTGGTACTCCCTTCTACAGTTAATGTTATTATTATAACTCATTATAGTATGAAATGTCAAATGCATTTCATATAGAAAAAACTAGATTAAATAATTTCTTACTTAACCTAGTTTTTCTTACCCTTATTTTTACATAAGTTATATATTATAGCTCCTCTAATTCTATAATGTATTCTATGTAATCTATATAGCTTCTTTATTTTCTTCTACCATTTCTTGTTCTAAATCTTTATTTGTTACATTTCCTTCTTCATCTATTATTTCTAAACTTGCTACTGAAACTTCGTATGCTACTTTTACTTCTGAAGTTCCATCTTCATATTTCTTTTCATATTGTCTTGATTGAACTCTACCTACTATTCTTACTTCTGTTCCAACTGGTACATTTTCGCAAAATCTAGCATTTCTTCCCCATGCTATACATGGAATATAGTCTGATTTGTTGTATGCTCTATTTACAGCTAATAATATGTCTGCTATTTCTCTTCCAAATGGTGTTTTTCTGTAAATTGGCTTTTTACATATGTAACCATCTAATGTTACTTCGTTTGATGCACATTCTTTACTAGGTACGAAGTCTTCTTCTTGATTGTCTGAAAATTGTATTTCTTTTGCAAATACTGTAAGTATTAATTTACTTTTTTCGTTTTGATAACTATTGTATGATCTAAATTGACCTTCAATAATTACATTTTTACCTACTTGTATATCTTCTTGAACTAATAATCTTTCAGATATAGTTATTGGTATAATGTCTGCATTACCGCTTAAACGAGGTACGCTTAAGTCAAAAACATAAAATTTTTCCCCATAAATTTCGTGACTAAAACTCTTTTCACTTGTTACTTTTCCAATTAGTTTTAATTGGTTATTTTCTAAATAGTTTGTATTCAATTTAATTTCCTCCCCTTATTTGTTTATTTATAGTATTTTATTCATAGTGTATCTCTTTTAGAATTTTTTTCTTACCATAAACATTATACTACGTTTTTTTGGGTTTGTCTACATAAAAAGTTAAATTTTGTTAATTTTTTTCCAAAATTTTCTTAAATAATAGGGTTTTTATAAAATTTTTACAAATTATTTTTTCCATATATCAATAAAATTGCTATTATTGCCATTATACTATTTGTATCTTTTAATGTTTCTGTATTAAACTTTTTCTCGTCTGATTGCTTTAATTTTGTAATTTCATCTGTGCCTGCTTTCCCTACACTTATTTCTTGTGGCTCTATTTCTTTTCCATTTATATCTTCTATACTTCTTTGCACGCAAATAAGCATATCTTCATCAGTAACGCTAGAGGCAGTTATTGTAGCTTTTGAATTAAATCCATATGTTACTACTTTTACTTCTAAATTATCTAAAATATTTAAATTAGCTTCTATATCTGAATTAACAATTAAATATTTTGCATCTTTTAATATAGATTTTAAAATATCTACTTTCTTAAATTCTCTAGCAAGTAATATTGTTTCAAATTTTATATTTCTAATATTCTCTATGCTTTGTTCCTTAATATATAGAACTGAACTATCGCTTAAATGTAGCTCCTTTTGAAGCTTTTGACATATAAAATTTTCTGTTTTTTCATCACTTATAATACCTATGAATGACATCTTTAGCACCCCTTACTTCTTTTCTTAACTATTGTTTATTATTTCCCTTTTTAACCTAATTATTCATATTAATTTTCCATAAGTCTTTGTGTGCCATTTGCATCAATTATGTAATGTTCTTTATATATTAATTCTGAAACAGTTACCACTTCATAACTCTGTTTTTCCATATTTGTAAGCAACATATCTAAACTATCTGCTGTATGTTTAGTTCCATTATGACTAAGTATTATACTTCCATCTGCAAGTTTTTCATCTATTCTTTTCCACATTTCTTCTCCGGTTAAGCCAGTATAATCTAATGTATCTACATTCCATTGTATTGTAGTATGATTTTGAGAACTAGCTGCTTTCATTACTGTATCATTGTATTCTCCATATGGTCCTCTATATAAAGTAGTTTTTTTACCTGTAATTTTTTCAATTTTTTCAGAGGCTTTTTGTATTTGCTCTATATTTTTTTCCAATGTTAAATTATTTACATGTGGATGTGTATCTGAATGATTTCCGTATTTCATGCCCTGCATCTGCAATTTTTTTAACCGCTTCTGGATATTTATCAGCCCAATTTCCTACTATAAAAAATGTAATATGAGTATTGTGTTTTGCAAGAGTTGCTAATATGGAATCTATATCATCTGCATTCCATGCACAATTCATAGTAAGCGCTACTTTCTTATCCTTTACAGCCACATTGTATATTGGCAGTTCCTTTACAGAAGCAGAAGTTGCTATTGTACCATTATCTTCTATTATAAAAAATGCCATTACGAATAACACAACTACCGTACATACTGACACAATATATGAATATATTTTTGATTTATTAAATACTATAAGCATATAAAAAACCTCCAAATTATAAGCTAATTTATTTTATGCTTATAATAGGAAGTTTATGTATATTTTTATTCACTTTTTAAAACATATACATCACAAGCATTTAACCTCTTTAAATGTTGTACATTTGTTAAGTTTGTAGCTTTTTGTACCACATTTAACAAATCATCATTTTGCCAGCCTTCATTTATAAAAACAACTAATCCATTTGAAAGGTCTTTATCTTTTAATATATTTTGTATATTTTCCTCTGTATATTCTAAATCCTTTGCTATATATGATTCATCTATTTCTGAAAATAGTAAAATATCATCTAAAAATCTATTGTTTTGTGAATTAAAGAAAAATACAGTTGGAACATTTAACTCGCCCTTTAACTGTTCTACTATTTCTTTTTTATCACTATATAAAACTTCTGGCTCTATTTTGAAAACAAATGGTGCTATTAAAATTGCAATAAACAATATTATCATTAATATGTTAACTTTTTTATCATCTAGAATTTTCTTTAATAATTTTTGTAAAGCATACATTACTGTTATAAATATTATGCTACAAACTGGTGCTACATATCTGAGCTCTGTCCATGGTGATGCAACTGAAACTAGGAAAAAGTAAAATGCTGTTGATATTACCATTATTTTTATGAATTCATTTTTCTCACCTTTTTCTTTTTTCTGGCTACATAAAATTGCAACTAGCATTATTATTGCAATTACTAATAATAAATTATTAAACACAAAACGATCTATTTTTAATATGTATGAACCTATATTACTTAAAAACATTGGTACATTTAGTAAATTGCTTATAACACCTTGCCCTCTATACCCAAAAAACATATGCTGTATTGAATATGGGAATATTAAAATTGATAGCGTTCCCGCTATTGCCATTGTTAATGTATAAGAAATTAGATTTTTGAATTTTTTATGTTTTATATATTTTATTGCAAATACAAGGTACATCATTGCTAAATAGAATAAGTAATAATAATGTGTTAAAGAGCCAACTAAAGCAGATACCCCTATTGCCACTAATAACTTATAATTAATATTTTCAGTTTCTAATAGTTTCATATGTAAGAATGTTGTTATTAAGATGTTTAATGCAGATAGAGCATACATTCTAATATATATTACATTTGTTAATGAAGCCATTACAACTGATGCCATAAAAGCTACAATTATTGCCTTTTCTTTTACATGTTCTTGATTTTTTATGAGCCTTTTTATTATTAAATATGAAAATATTGTTATAAATGCATATATAATTATGTTTATTATAATTCCCGGCCACATTGAAAAATGGTTTAAACTAAAGCCCATTGCAAACCTTAATATTAAATAATATAAAGGCGGATGCACATCATTTTTTTGGTTTTCATAAACTTGACTATACTGTCCTACTTCATCATCATTTACTGCTAAATAGTCTTCATAATATTCCTTATTATGCCATGTATCATAAAAATCTTCGTTATCTTGTATTCCTACTGTATGATAACTTGCAAGTCCCAAAGAATATGCTTCGTCCATATGAATATATGATTTATTTGCTCCACATATTATAAATATTATTGTTTGTATTATTATAAAAATTGATACCATTAAAGTTTCTTTATTAAATATTTTCTTCATCTATTCTTCCATATCAACTTAAATATAGCTGATTCCTTTCTATATATAATTCTTTATTACATCATATAACTTACTTATTGGCAACCCCATTACAGAATCGTAATTACCTTCTATTCTATTAATATATACTGCAAATTTATCTTGTATGCCATAAGCTCCTGCTTTATCTATTGCCTTACCTGTATTTATCCAATTTTGAATTTCTTCATCTTGCATATCTTTAATTTCTACTTTAGTAATGTCATAGTCCAAATATTCGCTATACTCTCCATTTTCCTCTTTCAACACGCATAAGCTTGTAATTACTTCATGAACGCTTGCTTTTAATTCTTTTAACATTTCAAAAGCTTCTGTATTTGTTTTTGGTTTTCCATATATTTTTCCATTTTTAACAACTAATGTATCTGAACCTATAACAATTCTATCTCCACTTGTTTTTTCAAAAACAGCTTTGGCTTTTTTATATGCTAATTGTTTAGATTGCTCTACTTGCGAACTATCTTTTTGTAAAATTTCTTCAGCATCACTTACTATAATTTCAAAATCTTTAACTCCCATAAGTTCTAGCAATTCTTTTCTTCTAGGAGACTTTGAAGCTAGAATAATTTTCATATTCAATCTCATCCTTCCTAATATCTTGTGCTTTAGATTATATCATTTACATTTTATTCTTACAATAACTTTTACAAATGTTGACTTTGATTTTTATTAGAATTAAAATAATGTACAGGAGGAAAAATTTATGATTGATTTACATACTCATACCAAACATTCAGATGGTACAGATTCTACCATAGAATTATTGCAAAATGCACAAAAAATAAATGTTAATTATTTATCTATTACAGACCATAATACTTGCACTGCTTATAAAGAACTAGAATCTATTGATTATCATACTTATTATTCTGGAAAATTAGTTCCTGGAATTGAACTTAACACTAAAATTTTAAGTATTCCTATTGAAATTTTAGGATACAACATTAATTTAAAAAAGATGCAAGAATTGGTTAATCAAGTTTATATAACAAATGAGAAAAGGCAAGTTATAGAGGTAGAAAGATTATACGAAAAATGTTTAAAAGAAGGGTTTTCTCTACCAAATAATTTTGTATCTGCTTATGACGGAAGTGTATACCCTTCAAAATATTTACACTCTTTTATTACAAAAAGTGAGGATAATAAAAATTTAATTGATAGTGATGCTTGGGAAAATAGCAATATTTTTTATAGAAAATACATGTCAAACCCTACTACTATGTTTTTTATAAATATGGATGATGTATTACCAGATTTTCAGGTAGCATGTGATATTGTTAGACAAGCTGAAGGACTTGTTTTCATACCTCATATATATGAATATCGTTCAAATTCAAACTTGATTTTAAAAAATATTTTAGAGAACTATAAAATAGATGGTATCGAATGTTATTATACAACTTTTTCAAAAGAGCAAAATGCTACTCTTTTATCTATTTGTAAAGAAAGAAATTTATATATTTCTGGTGGAAGCGATTACCATGGTACAAACCATGTAAATGTTTCTATTGGAGTTGGACATGGCGACTTACAGGTTCCAGATGAAATTGCAAAGACATGGGCTCACGAAATAT
The DNA here is from genome assembly GCA_947593355.1 of uncultured Clostridia bacterium. GTDB lineage: Bacteria > Bacillota > Clostridia > TANB77 > CAG-508 > UMGS1663. The sequence continues at coordinate 51,337 of CANQDO010000004.1, forward strand.
AATTTTTTTTATTAACATCTATTTACAACAAAATTTGTTAATGCTATAATGAGTGATACTTTTAGTAACTATTCAATGTATCAACTTTATTAAGGAGGTATATTATGAGTGAAGACATTATGAGGACTCCTATTTTTTTACCAAATATTATTAGTACCAACGGAGCCATTTGCTTTGATAAACTTGGCACTAATAAAAAGACTACATTCATTAGTATTACCGGTCAAGATGGTTCTGGAAAGACAAACTTGCGGGATAATATAGCTAAAAGTTTAGCTAATTTAGGCTATATAGTCATCACCGCTAAATCACCATGTGATAAGCATACTGTCAATCTTCTTAACAATGCCATAAGTCAAAATGGTTATGAAGATTGGTATACAGAGCAACTCCTCTTTTCTTTTATGGATGGTTTGCTTAGTAATTACATGATACAGCTTAATGGAAAGTGTGATTTCTTTGTATGCCAAAGAGGACCTATTGACCAATATGCTCATGGCGTAACAAGAAGTGGACAATCTTATAGCGAAATTTATTCCATTCAACGTCCTTTGCGCTTAGCCAAATTCGATATCTACGTGCACCTTAACTGTGACCCGAAGGTTGCTTGGCAACGCATTTGTGATGATGAAGGTAAAGACCGCTATGAATACCCTGAATATTTTGAAAAGCAGTCCCCCATTACTAAAGATTTATATGATAATATCATGTCAGGCAAATACAAAGAGCTAGACTTTTTAAGGACATCTAAACACCTATATGTAGATACTACTGACAAAACTATTCAAGAAGTATATGAGAATGTTTATAGTTCACTCAAGAGCTTACTTAAAGAATTAAAGTAATATATTTAAAGAGGGTTTTCTAAAATAGGAAGCCCCCTTTATAATTTAATCATATTTTTCTATTGCCTTAATTATATTTCTTTTAATTGCACCCAAAGTGCAAGTAATTAATGTAACCTCCCTTTCTCCTTCTGTATCTTGACTTAAACATTCAGTATCATTAGGCAATACTTTATAATTTTTATATACTGTATAAACTTTTTCTCTCGAATACTTATCTGTAAGTATTATTTCATCACCAATTTCCAGTTCCTTTATTCTTCCAAAAGTTTGAGTATAGTTATGACCCGAAATACACAAATTACCTATTTCATTTACATCTGGTCCATACGTTCTTGCAACAGCTACTTTTAGTGCACTTTCTGTTGTTGTTTCTAAAATATATTTTTCTATTCCTAATTTAGGAATTTTTATTTTTCCAATAACATTAAACCCTCTATATTGTCTTGGTATATCTACATATTCCGGCAAATTTATATCTACTTTTTCTATAACATTATTTTTTATAACATTTTCATTAGTTGTATTTTGTATTTCTATTCTCTTTACAGTTTCATATGTTTTTGTATTGATATCATCTACTTGCTCCCTGCAAAGTATATACGTAATTACTACAAATATAAAGGAAGCAATTATCATTACAAATAATTTTATATTGAAATGTATTACTTTCACTTTACATCACTTACTATTATCCCATTCTTTTCTTCTTTAACATGTAAAAGCAATATATTACTGCTATTCCAATTGCAAAATAAATTCCATAGTCTACTATACTTGTTCCTGTTTTTGGTAATTGCTGAACATTTTGAACGTCATTTGTTGTTGCATTTTGCACCGTATTTGTTACAGGAGACTCATCAAGAACTGTTATAGATACTGTTTTTGTAACTAAAACTGTACTATCTTGCTCTAAATCTATTAAGTCTATTTTTATAGTATAATCACCTGCTTTTGGGAATGTTGCTCTTACAGGTGTTGTATTTTGGAATGTACCTTGTATTGCAAAACCTTGCTCTGGTCCCCAGTAACCCACCTCAGCAATATCTATTTCATGTTGTTCAGAATCCGTTGCCATTAATTTAGGCGTTGCTGGACCTGTAACTGTTACCTTTATCCTTACTTTAGAATGTAATGTTGCATCTGTTCCTGCTAATACTATTGTAGCAGCTTTCTCTTCATTTTTTACAACACTGCCTTCATATGAAACTTCTATTGCAAGTTGAGATTCTGCATATACACACGTAGTTATCATTAGTAATATTAACATTATACAAACAATCAGTTTTGATTTTTTCATTATTTTCCCCTTTCTAATTTGTATTTGTATAATACTATTAGTTTGTATCTCGTAATATTACTTTTTTTAATTTCATTTTTTATATTATTTTGCTAGCATCTTGCATGATTTTATTTTTTTATATCAGTTCTAATGATTTTTTAGCTAGTCTGTTTGATGATTTTTTATATCAGTTCTAATATTTTTTAGCTAGTTTCTTTCATGATTTTACATTTTATTATTCTTTAGCTAACTTTATTTCTTGCATATTATTGCCTAATAGCTTTGATGCAACATTTTTAAAATTCGTTTCAGTATCTGTTAAATATATTTCATACTTTGGCTCTGTTTCATTATTTTCCATACTATTTTGTATAAGCTCTTTTTTTAATGCTTTACTTAAAATCTCTCCTGTATCTATAATATCCACATTTTCCTGCAATTCATTTTTTATAATTTTTTTAAACAATGGATAGTGTGTACAGCCCAGAATTAAAGCCTGCAAGTTTTTATCCTTTAAGTCTTTTAAGTACTCTTTTATTGTTAACACTGCAATTTCATTATCTATCCAACCCTCTTCTGCCATTGGTGCTAAAAGTGCACATGCCTTATTAATTACATTTGCATCTGGAATTTTTTGCAATATACTATTTTTCCATGCATTACTTCTTATAGTTCCAGCAGTAGCCATTACCCCTACATTTTTCATGTTCTTTTGCTCTATATATTCTACAGTTGAATTTATTATACCTATGATAGGTATGTTATATAATTTTTTTACTTCATCTAATGCTTGGCTGGTGGCCGTTCCACAAGCTATTACTATTTGCTTAACACCTTTATTTATTAAAAATTCTATTCCTTTTTTGGTAAGTTCTACTATACTTTCTTTAGATTTGCTTCCATAAGGGAAACTTTTAGTGTCTCCTAAATAAACTATGTTCTCATTTGGATTATACTTTATTATTTCTCTAAATACTGCTATTCCGCCCACTCCAGAATCAAAAACTCCTATTGGCCTTTTATCCATTTATAATCATTCCTTACATTTTATTTAGGTTTTTATTGGATTTACCTATAAACCATATTCTATATTTTAAACATCATTCGTCTTTCAAATTGCTCTACAATTTTCTACTTTTTTGCTTGTTATTCTACACCATTTTTTATAATTTTCATAGTATATAGTATAAGTTATATGCTTTATATTCAAGTATATACTAAAATATATTTAAAAGAAAGAGGTTTTATTAATATGGAATATGATAAAAATGTATGCCCTGTTGTAGAAGTAGATGGTGTAATTGCATCTGGAAAGCAATTTGACCTTGACATTCGTTTACCAGAAGACAATAGAAACGTTATATACGGCGTTATAAAAGATTGCTATGGTGATCCTGTATGTGATGCAGTAGTTAAATTAATAGAAATAGTATGTGAATGTGGTAAAGAAGAAAGAAGACCTGTATCTCATACTTTTACAGATAAAGATGGCGATTTCGTATTTGGTCCTCTATGTGCAAATAAAGTTTATGCAATAGAAGTTTGGGTAGATAACGTAAAACATTGCAAAATATGTACTTCTTGTAAACATGAAGGAAAATGCTTAAAAGGCGTAAAAATGGAATGTAAACACGATATGGACTGCAAACATGATGATGATTGCAAGCCTTGCAAAAAAGAAGATTATAGATGTGAATCTTCTGAAGATGTAGAAGACTAATTTTATATCATTTTAAAAAATTTTGAGTTATCAAAATAAAATGTCAAAAACTAAATTTCAAAGATTAAAGGCAGATTTTAATTTATATCTGCCTTTAATTTTTTATATAACTTTATTAATATTTCATTCTTATTTTTTTGATATTATTCTATCAAGTTTGCATTTTTATTATATTATGCAATTTTGCATACTTATTAATTAAAGATTTTGTATCCTTATTATCTTATGCAATTTTGCATATATCAATTATTCCATCGGTATATAATTTAGCTTTGTTTCATTTTTCTACATTATTCCCATTTTTTTAGCAAATTGTCTACCCATTTTTACCATTTGTTTTTTGCTCTTTCCTTTCATTTCATTGTACATCATCATAGCTCCTGCAGAAACAATTCCACCAAATACCATACCTTTAACAAATTTCATATCCATAACTTCCTCCTTTTCTAAATTTTCTATTTATTATGTCTTTTTTATCTTCATTTTATACTCTTTATATAGACTATATATTTCCCTTATTGCTATAATTAGTATAAAAACTGCAAAATACTTTCTTAAGCTTTCTGTTTCAACTCTATCTGCAATTATTGCACCTATAACTGCACCTACTATTCCTACAATAGAAATAACTTTCGCAATTTTTAAATCTATATTTTTCTGTTTTAAATTTATTATTATTGCTGCTATTGAAGTTGGAATAAAAAATACTAAATTTGTAGCTTGAGCCACATGCTGATTAAGTCCCATAAAAACTGAAAGTAAAAGTATTAATATTGTTCCTCCTCCCATTCCCATTCCACTTACTGTTCCAGCAATTAGTCCAAATAATATTTCAAGCAAATATAATCTCCCCTTTTATCATCATTCTTTTAATTAGTATATATTTTAATGAAAATATTTAAAATAACATTTTAAAAGATACATATATTAAAAAAATAATAAATGCAATTCTTATATATCTAGTAGGCAATTTTTTCAAAAGTTTTGCACCTATTATCCCTCCTATTACTCCACCAATCGCACATTTTATACCAATTTGCCAATCTATATGATTATCACTATAATAAAATATTCCACTAGCCACAACCATAGGCAAAATACAAAATACTGATGTTCCTCTTGCCTTCTTTTCATCCATATTTAATAAATAAGTAAAAGCAGGAACTAATATTAGCCCTCCCCCTGAAGCAAAGAACCCACTAATAAATCCTGCTATTAAACCAATTATTATATTTTTAATTTTTTTTACCATTACAGAATTTTCCTTTTTAATTTTTCTATAATAGTATTAATTATTTTTTCGTTTTTTATTCATTAAACTATTAGGGACGGGGTTAAATAGTTTAGTGAAAATAATATATGCATGCTTTGCAATAAAGTAATCAATTCACTAAACTATTTAACCCCGTCCCTAATAGTTTAATTAAATAGTCTATATCTTCTTTAGTATTTTCATCGCCAATTGTAATTCTTAAAGAGCCTTGAGCGTATTCAGGAGGCAACCCTATTGCCATAAGTACATGTGACGGATTTAGTGAACCTGATGTACAGGCACTTCCGCTTGATGCACATATTCCATTTTCATCTAATTTTAGTAAAAGTAGCTGACCATCTACACCTTTAAATGATATATTAGCATTTCCTGGAAGCCTTTTCGTTCTATGTCCATTTAATTTAGCATTTGGTATTTTTTCTTCTATTTGTGATATATAATAATCTCTTAATTTAGTTAGCTTTTCATTATATTGGTCGAAATTTTTATATGCAAGTTCTATTGCTTTTCCTAAGCCAACAATTCCTGCAACATTTTCTGTACCTGCCCTTTTATTTTTTTCTTGATGACCCCCATCTTGAATTCTTTCAAACTCTATTCCTTTTCTTACATATAAAGCTCCTACCCCCTTTGGACCATAAAATTTATGTGCTGACATTGAAAGTAAATCTATATTTAAATAATCTACATCTATTCTTACATTTCCTATTGCTTGAACTGCATCTGTATGAAAGAAAATTTGATGTCTTTTAGCTATTTCACCAATTTCTTTTATTGGTTGTATTGTTCCTATTTCATTATTTGCAAACATTATACTTATTAGAATTGTCGTGTCTTTTATTGAATTCTCTAGTTCTTGCAAATTTATTAATCCATCCTTATCTACATTTAAATATGTTACTTCATAACCTTGTTTTTCTAATGTAGCACAAGTTTGCATTATGGCTGGGTGCTCTATTTTTGTTGTTATTATATGATTACCTTTATTTTTGTTGGCATATGCCACTCCTTTTAATGCTAAATTGTCACTTTCACTTCCACATGATGTAAAATATACTTCTTTTGGTTCACAATTTATTGCTTTTGCCACCCTGCGCCTTGCTACATCTATTGCTTTTTTTGATTTTCTACCTATACTATACAATGATGAAGCATTGCCATATTCTATGCTAAAATATGGTAACATTTCTTTTAGTACTTCTTCTTTTACAGCAGTAGTTGCAGCATGGTCAAAATATCTAATTTTCATTATAAAATTCTTCCTTTCTCTTGATAAACATATAAATATTAAAAATAATTTTAATTTCACATTGTCAAAATTTCTACTATATTATTATATTAACGTTTATATTTATTATTCTTTACTTTAATTCTATTTAAACAAAAAAATTGTTAACCGCTAGGATTAACAATTTTCTTATATTTATTTTATATTTTTTACTAATTTGATGCCCATCTTAAAACTTTAATATTTTTATAGGTATTTAATACTTCTGCATATTTAGTATATTCATCTTCCCAGATAATTTGTGGAATTTTATCAAATGCTTCAAATACTTTTTCTGCTTCCATTAAAAATATTACTTGCTCTTGTACACTCATTTTCTCATATTTTTTTGAAAATGCATATAATTTATCTAATAACTGGTTTGCTTCAATAAATGACCAGAAATCTTTTACTTTTAT
>CANQDO010000005.1 GCA_947593355.1 uncultured Clostridia bacterium
AATTTTTAATAAAGATTTGTGCCTTCCACAGACGAGCGAAGCGAAGGCAAGGAAGGAATGAGATTAAATATGAAAAATGAATTAATTGTAAAAAGATGTAAATCATGTGGTGCAATGGTAAAGGTATTAGAGGATTGCAATTGTGAAGGTTGTAAAATACAATGTTGCGGAGAGTCAATGGAAAAATTGGTACCAAATTCATTAGACGCAGCAGTTGAAAAACATGTGCCAACATATGAAAAAGTAGAAGATGAAATATTTGTAAAAGTAAATCATGTTATGGAAAAAGAACATTATATAGAATGGATAAGTTTGGTTAGTGAAAATAAAGAATATACAGTAAAATTATATCCAGAGCAAAATGCTGAAGTGAGATTTAAATATATTCCAAATTCAACTTTATATGCATATTGCAATAAACATGGTTTATGGAAGGCAGAAGTTGAGTAAAGCAGAAATGCAAATTAATTATTATGAATGGTAAAAAAAATTGGCATGGTGCTAAATATGCAATAAATTTTAAAAATATGTTTACAAATGTATAACAAGATGATAAAATTATAGTGCATTTGTAAGAAAATTTGACACGAAAAATAAATTTATAATACAAAATATTAAAATAAAATTAAACACGTGAAAATAAAGAAAGGAGAGATTTGCATGTCAGGACATTCAAAATGGCATAATATTGCAGCTAAAAAAGGAAAAGCAGATGCTGCAAGAGGAAAAGTATTTACAAAATTAGGAAGAGAATTATTAATAGCTGTAAAACAAGGAGGTCCAGACCCTTCCGGAAATTCCAAATTAAAAGATGTTATAGCAAAATGTAAAGCTGCTAATATGCCAAATGATACAATAAATAATGCTATAAAAAAAGCATCTGGTTCAGATAACGCAGAAAATTATGAAGAGGTTACTTACGAAGGATATGGACCAAATGGTGTAGCTATAATAGTAGAAGCAAATACAGATAATAGAAATAGAGCAGCAGCAGATATTAGACATGCATTTGATAGATGTGGCGGAAATTTAGGTACATCAGGTTGTGTATCATATATGTTTAATAAAAAAGGTGTTATAGTAATAGATAAAACAACTTGCAACATGTCAGAAGATGATTTAATGTTATTAGCATTAGATAGTGGAGCAGAAGATTTTGTATCAGAAGAAGAAGTTTATGAAATTACTACAGAACCAGGAAGCTTCTCTGAAGTAAGAGAAAAATTAGAAAGTGAAGGATTAGAATTTTTAGAGGCAGGAGTTCAAATGGTGCCATCTACATATGTTGCATTAGATGAAAAAGGTGCAGAAAGAATGGAAAGATTAATAGAGATGCTAGAAGATTTAGATGATGTTTCTGAAGTATATCACAACTGGGATGAATAATTAGAAAGAATAAAATAGACAAGTTAATCAACATAAATTAATATGGGTACATAAATAGTGGTTCTAAAATAGATAAAAAGAGCATATATAATAATATATGCTCTTTTTTAGTGCAAAAAAATTTAGCTATTAAAAATAAATTTTAAGAAGGTAAAAGATGATTAATATAAGTAATATTTTAAGATGTTTTCCTAATAAAATATATAGTAAATTAGATGAAAAATTCATGAACGAAAATGTAAATTTAAACTATTTGGAAGAAATAAGAATAAGAGTAAATAAGCCGATAATATTAAAAATAGGACAAGCTGAAATATTAATTGATTATAAAGTTTCATCAGAAGAAATAATAGAAATACTGCAACATATATGTGACAATTCAATATATAGTTATCAAAATCAAATGTGTAATGGTTATATAACAATGCAAGGAGGGCATAGAGTTGGAATTACAGGAAATGTAGTTTTAAAAGAAGGCAAAGTGGTTAATATAAATTATATTTCAAGTTTGAATTTTAGAATTGCAAAACAAGTATTGGGGTGTAGTAATAAAATATTAAAATATGTAATAAATACAGCTGAAAATAGTGTATACAACACATTAATTGTATCTCCTCCGGGAGCAGGAAAAACGACAATTTTAAGGGATTTAATAAGAAGAATTAGTAATGGTATAGAACAGTTAAATTTTGATGGAATAAATGTGGGAGTAGTTGATGAAAGAGGAGAAATAGGTGCAATGTATAGAGGAATTCCTCAAAATGATGTAGGTTTAAGAACCGATATATTAGACAATGTTTCAAAAGCTACAGGCATGACAATGCTAATAAGAGCAATGTCACCAAAAGTAATTACTGCAGATGAAATAGGTAGTATAGAAGACGTACAAGCAATAAATTATGCTGTTTGTTCAGGAGTAAAAGGAATATTTACTGCTCATGGAAAAAGCATAGAAGATATAAGGTTAAACCCTGCATTAAATGAATTAATGGAAAACTTTTTATTTGAAAGAATTATATTTTTGCAAGATAAAGTAAAGCAGGAAAAAGGAGAGATAGACAAGGTATATGAATTAAACAAAATAGATAAACAATATATTATGCTAAACTATTAGGGACGGGGTTAAATAGTTTAGTGGATTATTATTATTTATAGCAAAACATTAATATATTATTTATTTAGTAACATTTTGTGGGGACCAGCAAATTATAGCTTGTAAAAAAATTTATTTTGTAAAACTTGTTTTGCATAAATAAATTTTTTTTACAAGCTATTATGTAGCTGGGAGTTACTAAATAAATAATATATTAATGTTTTGCAAATATTGTTAATACATTTCCACTAAACTATTTAACCCCGTCCCTAATAGTTTAGCAAATTTTTAGTTCTAAAAAAAATGTATATGCATATATATAATATAGGAGATGATTAAAAAATGCAATTAATAAAATATATTGGACTAGCATTAATATTAGGAGCATGTTCATATATAGGGTATTTAATCTCGAAGAAATATGCAAATAGAGAAAAAGAGTTAAAAGAAATGAAAAGTGCATTAAACATATTTATTACAAAAATAAAATATACATATGAGCCTATTCCAAAGATATTTGAAGAAATTTCACAAAAAATTAAAGATAATAGAAATGTATCAAACATATTTAAAGTTGCAAGTAGAAATATGGCAGAATGTGAAGCTGGTGAAGCTTGGAATAGAAGTTTAGAAAATGTAAATACAAATATGAAAAGTGAGGACATAAATGTTTTAAAGGGGCTTTCTAAATTGCTTGGAAAAGTAGATGCAGATGGTCAGGTAAGGGAAATTGAATTAGTGGATAATTTTTTAAACAAGCAAATAGAAGATGCAGAAAAAGAAAGAGCCAAAAACGAGAGAATGTATAGAACTTTAGGAATAAGCATAGGTATTGCAATAACAGTAATATTAATATAAAAGCAAAGCGAGGTACATATATGGATATTAATTTATTATTTAAAATTGCAGCAATAGGAATATTAGTTGCTGTTTTACATCAAGTTTTAGTACGAGCTGGTAGAGAAGATCAAGCTATGATGACAACTTTGGCAGGGTTGGTAATAGTTCTTACTATGGTAATTAAAGAAATTAGTGGTCTATTTGACACAGTAAGAACGATTTTTGGACTTTAGGAAAAGAGCACATAAAATTAAATTAGTTGATATAAAATTTATGAGGAGAAGAAAGTGGATATAGTAAAAATAATACGGAGTTGGATTAATTGCTTTAATTATAATAATAATTTTAAAGCAGTATAAGCCAGAATTTGTAATATATGTATCAATAATAGCAGGCGCAATTATATTAATAATGGTATTTAGCAAAATATCTGCAATAATAGATTTATTAACGTCGTTAACAAATAATGTATCTATAAATAGTAGTTTTATAGTATTACTTATAAAGATTACAGGAATAGCAATATTAACAGAATTTGCTGTAAGTATTTGCAAAGATTCAGGAGAAACAGCTATTGCAAACAAAATAGATATAGGAGGAAAAGTTATTATAGTATCTATCTCAATACCAATCATAGCAGGCCTTTTAGAAACTATAGTAAAAATTTTACCGTAATGGGACGATTAGGGACGGGGGTAAATAGTTTAGCAAATGAAAAAGTTTGTGTTGATAATACTTATGGGTTTTATTTTAATAAGTATTAATTCTAATTGCAAAGGGGCTATTGAAGGTGTAAAAGCAGGAAGTGGTGTAAATGCGGGAAACGATGTAAATACAGAAAGTAATGAGGACATTATAAATTCTCAAAAATCATCATTAAATATAGGTGAATTTTTAAAGCAAGCAGAAAAATATACAAAAGATGTTTTTAAAGATACAGATTATGAAGAACTTTTAAATTCTGCAATAAAAGGTGAAATCGATAATTCAAAATTAGGAACTTCTATTTTAAATATTATAGGGAAAGAAACACTAGAATCCGTGAAAACTATAGGGATAATAATTATTATAATTGTTATTCATAGCGTACTAAAAAGTTTGACAGATGGATTAGAAAATAAGAGTGTCTCGCAAATTGTTTATTATGTTCAATACATATTGATTGTTACTGTGATTTTATCAAGCTTTGCAGATATTATTACAATGCTAAAAAATTCAATACAGGATTTAGTAGGGTTTGCAAATGCATTAGTGCCTGTACTTATGACATTAATAATTTCAACTGGAAAAGTGGTTTCAGCAAGCATAATACAGCCAATACTTCTATTTTTAGTAACTTTTATAGGTAATTTTATATTAAATGTAATAATACCAATACTTTTAGTTTCAACTGCTTTAGGTGTAGTTTCGAAAATATCAGATAGAATACAATTAGATAAGCTATCAAAGTTTTTTAAGTCGTCTGTTGTATGGATTTTAGGAGTAGTGCTTACATTGTTTGTTACATTAGTTTCAATAGAAGGAAATTTAGGACAAAGTGTAGATGCAGTTACGGCTAAAACTGCTAAAGCAGCAGTTTCTAACCTTATTCCAGTAGTTGGAAAAATATTAGGTGATGCAGTAGAAACAGTAATAAGTTGTACGAATATTTTGAAAAATGCGATAGGAGTGGTAGGAGTAGTTGTTGTTATAGGAATATGTATTATGCCAATAATAAAGTTAGTTCTTATAATGTCAACATATTATATTGGTTCTGCAATATGTGAGCCAATAGCAGATGAAAAAATAGTGAAATTACTAGGGCAGATGGGTGACACTTTTAAGGTAATGCTTGCTATTTTGTGTAGCTTATCGGTAATGCTTATTATTGGAACAACTATTGTAATGAAAATTTCTGGAAGTGCATAAATACGTCTATTTGGAAGCGAGGGTGGAAATTGATAGATTTTATAAGTATGTGGGCAAAACAAATTGTTGTAGCAGTTATTATAGCAACTGTAATTGAAATGCTAATTCCAAATGGAAGTAGTAAAAAATACATAAAAACAATAATCGGCATTTTTGTTTTGTTTAATATAATAACTCCAATTATAAATAAATTTTCAAATGGAAGTATAGATATAAATTCAATAATTAATTTAGATGAGTACACTAAACAAATGGAATCAAAGGAAAATACGTTTAATAATTTGGAAACTAGCAATAATTCAAACATTAAGGAGATTTATTTATATAATTTGAAAAAGGATATAAAGAACAAACTGCAAGAAAAGGAATATATAGTAAATAGTATAGATGTTAGTATACAAAATGGTGATGATTATAAAATAAAAGAAATAATTCTAGACTTAGAAAAAAATAAGACTACTGCTAATATTGATACTGACAAAGAAGAAAATGTGGTAAATAAAATTGAACAAGTAAACATACAGATAGGTGAAAAACAAGAAACAGATAAAAGTAAAGCTAGAAAATTGAATAATAAAGAAAAAACAGAAGTAAAAGAATATTTAAGTTCTACATATGACATTAATACAAGAAAAATTACTATAAATTAAGGAGGATAACGAATGTTTAAAGATAAATTAAAAAAACTATTTAAATGGAATAAGCATGATGAGAATACAGATAATGAATTGATGGAAGATACTAAATTAGTGACTGTTAGTGACAAAAGTAAGCGAAAAATAGAAAATATAGTTGTATTTATAGTAATTTTAATTATTACAATAATTGCTATTAATATGATTTGGAATGAAAATAATAAAACACACAGTGAAGAAGAAAAAGGTGAAACTAAAATACTTGCAAAAGATGAGACAACAATGGAAACTTCTAAAGAAAGTTTAGAATATAGATTAGAGAATATTTTGAAGCAGATAAAAGGAGTAGGAGAAGTTAAAGTATTAATAACATATTCACAAACTAGTGAAACTTTAGCAATGTATAATGAAGATAATTCTCAAAGTGACACTGAAGAAACAGATAGTGGTGGCGGAAGTAGGAAGATTACAGAAAATAATACTAAAAAAGAAGTTATATATAAAGAAGTAGATGGAGAAAAAATTCCTGTAACGCAAAGTATAGTAAAACCAAAAGCAGAAGGAGCAATAATAACAGCTGTTGGAGCATCTGATGCAAACGTAAAAGCCAATATCATTCAAGCTGTGGAAGCAGTAACAGGTCTTGCAACTCATAAAATACAAGTGTTTGAAATGAGTGAATAATATTAGATAAATAAGTTTTAAAATATGCCTTTGTGCAAAATCGAGAAGGGATGGAATTTTATATGAAAGTTTTGAAAAGAAATCAAATTATTATTTTTGTTATAGCTTTAATGCTAGTATCAGCGGGATATTTAAACTATACTGCATTAAACAAAGAAGAAGTACCAACATCAAGTAATGTAAATGAGCTTCAATATGCAGGAATAGGAGATGCAAGGCTAGTTAGTAGTAATGGTATAGAAGAAAATATTACAAACAATGAAGTGCAATCTAGTGTATTAAGTAATGAAATATTAGATACAAATACTGAGCGAGAAAATAGTACAATAACTCAAACTAATAGTAATTTAACAGAAAGCGAACAGTATTTTACTTCATCAAAAATAAATAGAGACACGATGTATTCACAAATGATAGAAAGTTATCAGAACATATTAGAAAATCAAAATATTCCAAATGATCAAAAATCAATAGCACAAACAGAAATAAAAAATATAAATGATACCAAAAATGCAATTATGATAGCAGAAAATTTAATAAAATTAAAGGATTTCGATGATGTATTAATTTTAGTAAATAATGATAGTGTTAATGTTGTGGTAAAAGCTTTGGATTTATCACAAGACCAAATTGCACAAATACAAAATATTATATCAAGGGAACTAAAGGCAGAACTTAACAACATTCATATAAGTACAAAAGGAGCCTAAACTAATAGGGACGGGGTTAAATAGTTTAGTGGATTATTATAATTTATAGCAAAACATTAATATATTATTTATTTAGTAACATTTTGTGGGAACCAGCAAATTATAGCTTGTAAAAAAATTTATTTTGTCAAATTTATTTTGCATAAATAAATTTTTTTACAAGCTATTATGTAGCTGGGAGTTACTAAATAAATAATATATTAATGTTTTGCAAATATTGTTAATACATTTCCACTAAACTATTTAACCCCGTCCCTATTAGTTTAGAAAAAAATTTCAAAAAAGTGTTGTAAATAAAAAAATTATTGATATAATATGAATACGGTTTTTAAAATTTTAAATAATATATAATATACAATATATAAAAATAAATATAGAAAAATATGAAAAATGGGGGAATTGAAAATGGTAAAAAAAGTAGCAATATTAGCAAATGGAGGAGATGTTTCAGGTTTTAATGCGGTTATAAGAGCAATAGTAAAAACAGCTGAACATCATGGAGTAGAATGTTATGGTTTTATAGATGGTTATAGAGGATTATTAAAAAATGATTATATAAAATTAAGCAGTGCTGATACTGCATCTGGAATATTGCAAAAGGGAGGTTCTATTATTTCATCTTCTACGAATGCCAATGTATTTCATTATAAAGTTATAGAAGATGGAAAGGAAGTTTATAAGGATTTATCTGAACAATGTGTACAAAATGTTAAAGATGATGGATTTGATTGTGTATTTACTTTAGGTGGTGATAGTACTCAAAAATCTGCAAGAGATTTTTCTTTAAGAGGAATAAATGTTATAGGTGTTCCAAAAACAATAGATAATGATGTAGCATGTACTGATATTACTTTTGGATATAATACAGCGGTATCTGTTGCAACAGAAGCTTTAGATAGGTTACATTCAACAGCCGAAACTCATCATAGAATAATGGTATTGGAAGTTATGGGAAGAGAAGCAGGATGGATTGCATTGGAAGCAGGAATAGCAGGTGGAGCAGATGTTATTTTAATACCAGAAATACCATATGATATAGAAAAGGCTGCTGAAACAATAAAAGAAAGACAAAAAATAGGTAAAAACTTTAGTATAGTTGTTGTATCTGAAGGTGCTTTTCCTAAAGGAGGAAGTATTTCAGTAGTAGGCGAAAGAAATAACGGAAAAGGTGTTATAAATGTAAAATTAGGTGGAGCAGGAGAAAAAGTTGCAAGAGACCTAGAAAAATTAACAGGTTTAGAAGCAAGATGCACAGTTTTAGGTTATATGCAAAGAGGTGGAACTCCTACATCATTTGATAGAGTGCTTTCTACAAAATATGGAGCAAAAGCTATGGAACTAGCATTAGAAGGAAAATTTAATGTTCTTACAGTTTTACAAAATGGAAAATTAGGTTGTGTTTCATTAGAAGATGTTGTTGGTGATAATAAAGAAATAGGTGCTGTACAAGGTGGCACAGCAGAAAGCAATGTAAGAGTAGTTACAATGGATCATGATTTAGTTAAAACAGCAAGAAGTATAGGAATAAATTTAGGAGATTAATGTAAAATAAGAATAAATCGTCAAGTGAAAAGTTAAATGCAATTCTGTAAAGTAAATGCAATTAATAAGAATAAATATCATAGATTTACAAAAAAGGTTTACATTTTTATTAATTTTTGATATAATTAGTATGTTGTTTGTAATAATATAAGGTTCTCAAAAAATAATTATTTTAAGGAGAGGGGAAAATGGTAATAGTTAATTTGAAAGATATTCGGAATTTAAATTTACCACTTAACACAAATGAAAAGATATTAAAACTGGAAAATAGGGGCATTCAAAGATCCCAAGCAAGGTGGAAATTAAAAGAATTTGAACAGAAGTATGGTCAGAAAACTCGACAGTTGATGACTAGATTTAAAGATCGCTATTTGGTATATGTAAATGCGGCATATGCATATATACCGGATGAAGTAAAAAGTCAATGGCTTACATATTATGAAATTTACGTAAGATCTTCATTAGAATACAAAATGTTCATTTGGCTTAACAAATTTTTTAAGTTTTAAAAATTCAAAGTCTCTTTATGGTTAGAAATAATCATAAAGGGACTTTTGAAAATTGTACTATACAAAAGTAATAAAATATGATAAAATGCAAAAAGTATTATTAGCGAAAGGAATGAAATTTAATGATAAATTTTAAAAGTGTAATAGCAGAGCAAATAGCAAAAGCTACTAATTTAAATAAAGATGAGTTAGAAAGTTATATAGAAATACCAAAAGATGTAAGTATGGGAGATTATGCATTCCCCTGTTTTAGACTTGCCAAAGAATTAAAAAAGGCTCCGCCTATTATAGCAAATGAAATTAAAGATAAATTAGAAATAGATGAAAATTTTATAAAAAAAGTGGAAATAGTAGGAGGATATATAAACTTTTATATAAATTCAATATCTGTAGTGCAAGATGTTTTAGAAAGATTTGATAAACAAAAAGAAAATTTTGGAAAGCCAAATGAAACTATAAACAAAACGGTAGTTATAGATTACTCTGCACCTAATATTGCAAAACCTTTTCATATAGGTCATTTGCGTTCTACAGTTATAGGTGGGGCATTGTATAACATATATAAGTTTTTGGGGTACAATACAATAGGAATAAACCATTTGGGAGATTATGGAACTCAATTTGGAAAATTAATAGAAGGCTATAAACGTTGGGGCAACGAATATAAAGTAGAAGAAAACCCAATAGATGAACTTACTAAAATATACATTAGAATAAACGAGCTATGCAAAGAAGATGAAAGCGTTTTAGAGGAATGTAGAAATAACTTTAAAAAGTTAGAAGATGGTGATAAATACTGTGTAGAAATTTGGACAAGGTTTAGAGAATTAAGCTTAAAAGAGTTTCAAAAAGTATATGATATATTAGGAAGCAAATTTGACTCTTGGAATGGTGAAGCATTTTATTCAGATAAAATGGGTGAAATTATAGAAATATTAGAAAAAACAGGAAGATTAGTAGAGTCTGAAGGCGCAAGAATAATAGATTTAGGTGAAAACATTGCTCCATGTATAATTGGAAAAACAAATGGTTCAACAACATATGCAACAAGGGATTTAGCTGCAATTATGTATAGAGCTAGAACTTATGATTTTGATAAAGCACTATATGTTACATCATATGAGCAAAATTTGCACTTTAAACAAGTATTTGAAGTTGCAAAGTTATTAGGTTTAGACACAAAATATACAGAGGGTTTAGAGCATGTACCTTTTGGAATGGTTAGGTTAAAAGAAGGAAAAATGTCTACAAGGGAAGGTAATATAATAAAGCTAGAAGATTTATTAAATGAAGCAATTTCAAGAGCTTTAAAAATTATAGAGGAAAAGAATCCAGAACTTGAAGACAAAGAAGATGTTGCTAAAAAAGTAGGAATAGGAGCAGTTATTTTTAACGATTTATCAAACAACAGAATAAAAGATGAAGTATTTGATTGGGATGTTATGCTAAACTTTCAAGGTGAAACAGGTCCATATATTCAATATATATATGTAAGAACTAAAAGTGTAATGGAAAAGGCAGGTTATGTTCCAGAATTAAAAGATATAGATTTAACAAATTTAAATGATAATGATTCATTTACAATATCAAAGTTAATGTATGAATTTGAAAGCATTTTAAAAGAAGCAACTTTAAAAAATGAACCATCAATATTGTCCAGGTATTTAATAGATTTAAGTCAAGCATATAGTAGTTTTTATAATAATAACAAAATTATTGGTGAAGATAAAAAGGTACAAGATGCAAGATTATATTTAACTTATGCTGTAGGAATGGTTTTAAAAATAGGAGCAAACTTACTTGGAATACAAATGCCAGATAGAATGTAAAATAAAGCCCTCAACTGAAAAGTTGAGGGCTAATATTATATTAATTTGTATAATCCGTTTTATTATTAATTTGTAGATTTTGTTTTTTGAATAATAGTATTGCTAATTTGTATATCCTGTTTTTTGAATAATAGCATTGCTAATTTGTTTAACTGTATCTGAAACTTCATAATCTTCATTAGCGAATAATTTTTCATGAAGCTTTTTAACATTGCTTTCTAGTGTAATTGGAATACCGTACCATGCAGACATTGTTTTACCTCTTGTTTCATAAGGCCAACCTTCACTATTATTAATATTAAAAGATAAAGCTTGAGGCATTAAACTTATTATTTCATTTTGACTTATATTAGTTCTTATATGTGGTAATACAATATTTAGTAAATTATTTAATTGACCAATATCCATAGCTTTTACTTTACTGAATACGGCTGTTAATACTGTTCTCATACGTTCTGTTCTTTGATAGTCTGTATCTATTTTTCTAATTCTAGAATATGCCAAAGCTTGTTCACCATTTAAATTATATTTACCAGCACTAGAAATTCCTGGAATACTTCCTGAATTTGCTTCTGCACTAGTTATATTAACTGTAACTCCTCCAATACTATCAATTACTGTTTTAACAGTATCAAAGTTAACAGTTACATATTCACTTATATTTAAATCAAGGTTTTTATTAAGTGTATTCATTGCAAGCAATGCACCACCATATGAATATGCATGAGTTACTTTATCAAGACCGTGACCGTTCAATATCTAAATATGTATCTCTATATACAGATGTAAGAGCAACATCATGAGTTGTATTATTTATAGTAACTAAAATTATACAGTCACTTCTATTACCAAGAGAGAAGGTATCAGACCTTGCATCAATTCCAAAAAGAACAATATTTCTATAATTTGAAATACTTTCAGCAACATTGGTATTTACTACAATATCTTCTTCTGATATAGAAGTATCATAATCTAATTTACCTAATGTATTATTTATATAAGATAATGCTATTGCAAATAAAATGGCCAGAATTATAAGAATAACAAGGATTACAACAAGCACGACAATAGCAATTTTTTTACCTTTATGCTTTTTATTTTTGTTTTTACCATTTTGCAAATCATCATTTTGTATAGTTTCACGCTTTTTAGAAGTTTTTTTACTTCTAGAATGTGATGAATCCGCAGAATGTTTGCCTCTGCCAGATTTTTGTGTATTATCAGTTTCATTTGTTCTCAAAATAATTACCTCCTAATATATTCATTATATAATTTAAATATAAAAATGTAAAGAATTATTGAAAAGAATTATAAATAATGTTATTATATGCAAAGAATATAAATTATTTATACTTTGCAAGCAAAGAAAGGAATTCATTTTATATGAAAGTTAGAAGATTAATTTTTTTATTACTAATAATATTAAATTGTATTGCAATATTTAATTTTTCAAATCAAGTGGCTGACGACTCTAGTAATACCAGTCGGAAGAGTAGTAAAATTTATATCTGAATTAATACCAGCAATAAAAAATATGCCTGAGAAAGAAAAAATAGAATTTCAAAACAATGTAATGCAACCAATAGTAAGAAAGGTTGCCCATTTTTCTATTTATACTTTGTTAGGGTTATGGTTAATGAACTTTATGGTTACATTTAAAAGGTCATTTTATCAATCAGGCGTAACTTCTGTGTTTTTGGGCTTTCTATATGCTTGTAGTGATGAAATACATCAGCTTTTTATACCCGGTAGAAGTGGGGAATTTTTAGATATTTGTATTGATACTTTAGGCGTAATATTAGGTAGTATTATTGTAACAATAGTTATAAAAATATATAGAAAAGTACGAAAAAAAGATAGAAAAATTAAATTAGGTAAAGATATAAATGTACTTTTTATTTCTAGCACAGGGGGGCATTTTAGTGAACTTATGCAGTTAAAGCCTTTATTTAATGAGTGTAATTATCATATTGTAACAGAAAAAACAGCATCTAATAAGAATTTAAAAGAGCAATATGGTAAAAAATTTAACTTTTTATTATACAGAACTAAAAAAACGCCAATATCTTATGCATTTATTTTATTTGCCAATTGTTTTATTAGTTTGTATATATTTTTAAAAGTAAGGCCTCACATAATAGTAACTACAGGAACTCACACTGCAGGTCCAATGTGCTGTATTGCAAAAATATTAGGTAGTAAAATTATATATATAGAAACATTTGCAAATAGAACTACAAAAACACAAACAGGAAGTTTATTATACTTTTTAGCAGATTCATTTATAGTTCAATGGGATGAAATGCTAAAAGTATATCCAAAGGCGAAATGTTTTGGTTGGATTTACTAATAAAATATTAAATATAGAAAAGTAGGGAAGTATATGATTTTTGTAACATTGGGAACACAGGATAAGCCTTTTGAACGTCTAATAAAAGCAGTGGAAGAACAAGTTCTAAAGGGCAATATTAAAGATGAAGTTATTGTACAAGCTGGGTGTACAAAATATAAATCTGAAAAAATTAAAATACTAGAATATATACCAATAGATGAGTTTGAAAAATATATAAAACAAGCAGACATAATTATTACTCATGCAGGTGTTGGTTCTATTATTATGGCTTTAGAAAACAATAAAAAAGTTATAGCAGGTGCAAGGTTAAAACAATACGGGGAGCATGTTAATGATCATCAACTACAAATACTTGATAATTTTAGCGAAAATGGTTATATTTTAAAATTAGATAAATTTGAAAATTTAGATAAAGTTTTAGAAAAAGCAAAAAATTTTGTACCAAAAAAATTTGAGAGCAATAACATAAATTTTGTGAATAGCTTAAGAGATGAGATGCAAAATTTATTACAACAATAAAATGAAAAATTTTCATGTACTATGCATATTAGCATAAAAAGAAAGGAATTTAATATGAACAAATTAACATTAAATAAATTAAATTATGGATTGTATATAATAACTTCAAAAAATGATGATAAGTTTTCAGGGTGCATTGTAAATACTGTAACACAGATTACAGCAGAAGAAAAGCCTAAAATTATAGTAGCATTAAATAAAGAAAATTACACTACGGAATTAGTAGAAAAAAGTGAGAAAGCTAATATATCAATATTATCGCAAAAAGCAGATATGTTGCAAATTGGTAAATTTGGATTTAGAACTGGAAAAGAAATAAATAAGTTAGAAGATACAGAGTATATAATCGGAAAAAATGAAGTACCTACAGTAATTCAAAATGCCGTTGCTTATATGGAATGTAATGTAATTGAAAAAATAGACTGTAATACTCATTATATATTTGTACTTGAATTACAAGAAGCAGAGTCTGTAGATGAAAATGAAACACCTATGACTTATGATTATTACCATAATGTAATAAAAGGAAAGACCCCGCCAAAAGCTTCTACTTATATTCAATAAAATAAAAAAAAGAATGAACTATGTATATTACAAAGTTCATTCTTTTTTATTTGTTTAAATGGTCGGAGTGTTCTTATAGGACTTTTCAAGAAAAGTTGAAAAATCAATAGTTATACGGCACACTAAAAAGCATATTTACATTTAATTTTAAATAAAAGTGATTAGTTTCATTTATGATCCTAATCACTTTTATTATAGTTATAAATATTACATACCACCACCAGCATCTTCTACGTGTTCTTCTACATTAGTTATTGTAAAAGTACTGTCTTGATTTTGTTTTAGTGTAACTCTACAAAATATACCGTCTTTTTTTATTTGTTCTTTTACTATTCCATTTCCCCAATAGCCATAACCTGAGTCCATAGCACAAGTTACATAAGAATAACCTGCACTAGTATTCATCTTTCCAAATCTTTCATCTAAAGCTTTAAAAATTTGTTCTTTTATTTCCTCTTTATAGTCGTTAGGATTTCCATACCAAACTCCATCATAAAGTTTAAGATTATCAAGTGTCCTATATGGAGTTGAAAAACCAAATTGATTTTCATAAAAATCATTTTCTATTTTTAATTCATAATCTATACCTGATAACGCAATAAATTTATATGTATCATATTGTTCATTATCGTTATTTTCTTCTTTTGGTATTTCAACTCCATTATATGTAATTTTTGAATCTCTCCAAGTTTTACACTCTTGTTCCTCATATAAATCATCTATAAGTAATTTATTTTCAGGCTTTTTTACGTCCATATATTCAGTTTCTGTTCCGTTAATGGTTAATTTGTAACTTACTTTTTCATCATCTTCGGTTGATTTTACATAATCAAAACTAATTACATTAGTATTATTTTCTCTCATTTCTTCAAAGTATTGCTTTTTCTTTTCTTCTAATTTTTCTTCTGTTATAAGTACACTCTCTGGAAAATATGCAATATCAATAATATCTCCATAATTTCCTTTTACTAAAATATCTCCGTATTGTTCTATAATGCTGTCAGGATTATTTTTATTAGCATTAGCCTTTTTTGACCCTGAATTTTCATTACCACTTTTGTTAAAAATCACAATGCTTACAGTAACTATAATAATAGCTAGTATAGCACCTCCTACACCAATCCAAATTTTTTTCATTTTAAATTCCCCCTTTAAATTTGTTTTTATTATATTACATTATTCGACAAAATACTACTTTTTTTAATTTATTCTCTAATATTTTTTTCTCTGCAAAATGTTTCCTTTAAATATCTTGCTTGTTCATTAGTTAATTTATTGTTAATAACTGCTAGATTAAGTAAGGACTTTATATTTTCCCATTTCATAGTTTTACATTTTCCTTTTGCAGTAAGTTCTATATATTCTAATATTTCTTCAAATATATAATATGGTATATTAAAATCTTTGTTTATTTCTTCCATAAAATTATTCCTTTTTATTTTCATATTTAAGTCATTGATATTTTATCATAAAGCAATACAAATTGCAATGCTTATTTTTGATATTTTTTGCAATACTATTAGTATATATAGGAGGTGTTGCAAATGGCATTTCAAATTAAACCAAATAAAAAAGAAACTGAAAATAAAACAATTAGATTTCCAATTCCTTTAATTGATAGAATTGAAAAGGCTATTGTAAATCAAGATGTAACATTTTCAAGATTTGTAATTCAAGCGTGTGAATACGCATTAGATAATATGAAGAACAAAAAATAAATAAAAAACGATTAAGAATTTAAAAATTATCTTAATCGTTTTTTTGTTGAATTATATTGACAAATAATATATATATGAATATAATATATATGTAGGCGGTCATTTATTACTATAATGATTATTGAAATATTTTTCAAAAAAGTGTTGACAATATAATATTATGATAGTATAATATAGCAAAGGCGGTCAAAAATATACTATAAATAACAGAAAGGAGTTATTTATGAGAAGAAAATTTAAACTAAGAAAAGAAAGCGAAGAACTCTTAAAATTTTATAAAAAGCTTTACTATGATATAGAGGGCTATAATGCAAGTTATACTTTTATTGTTAATAAAATTGTAGAAGAATTAAGCCCTGAATTTACTAAAATTGATTGGATTTTTGTAAAAAATACAAAATCTAATAAGGCACCAAAAAATGACAAAGAAGATACTATTTACGATACTACATTAAATTTGACAAATAGTACAGAAGCTAATATCAATATAGTTCAAAAACAAGTTAAAGAGCAATTTAAAATATCAAGAGTTCATATGGCTTTTGCTGTAAAGATGATATTAAGGGCTTATTACTTAAAAAATATACAAAAAATAAATATATATAAAAACAAATAAAAATAAAAGCAAAGGAATATTCGTTTAAGAAACTTGGCGGTTACAAACGAATACTCCCCCTATACAGACACAATAAGTGTGCCTATATGTTTTATTTTAACATATTAAGCACTTGTTGTAAATACAGCAGGTGCTTTTTATATAAAAATTTGTTGCTCTATATTGTCGAGAATTACGCTATATAGGGCGAGGAGGTGAAAAAAATGGTAGAAAAATTTTTAGTTCTTGCCACTGGCAAAAAAAATGGAGAGTTCTACAGTTTGGCTTCTAGAATTATCTCTGGTGAAAAAGAAAATGGTGATTTTTATAGCTTTGTTGATAATAAAAATACACAAAGAGAAGAACAAAGCATACCTATTGGAACAATCCTAGAGTATGAAACTAAACGCGTAATAGCACCAAAGCAAACCTTAAACATAAATAACAAACCTAAAGAAGATTAAATATCTTACTTAAAAGGTCAATGGGGATCA
Organism: uncultured Clostridia bacterium; assembly: GCA_947593355.1. Taxonomy (GTDB): domain Bacteria; phylum Bacillota; class Clostridia; order TANB77; family CAG-508; genus UMGS1663. Next base: position 17,380 of record CANQDO010000005.1, read on the forward strand.
TTACAATTCCCCATTGACAGAAAATTTAAAACAAATAATTAAATGAAAGGAAATTAAAAAAATGAGTAAAAATGAAAATTTAAAAATATTAAAAAGGAAATATACAAAGAAGAAAGTTTATAAAAATCATCTTATACTAAACGCAGGATTAAATTATAAACAAGTTAAGCATATAATAGATAGTTTATTTCAATATTATCATTATAATTCTCATACAGGATTTATAGAAATTGAAATGATAACAACTAAAATAGTAAAAGGTAGAACATTATCAATGTCAATTTTTATAGGAAAAGGATTAACAAGCAAAAAACAAGAAAAAATTTTAATGAATAGTAGTTTTCAATATGATGTTTTTACTGGTATTTTAAACGTAATACATAAAGTTATCTATACATAAGCAATTATTATAGAGGGGCTTTCCCCTCTATATAATATAAAATATAAAAATTTTAAAGAAGGAGGAAAAAATAATGACTTTTATGGAGTTACAAAAATTATTTGAAGATAATAAAGGAAAAGATATTAAACTAAATAAAACAGATGACAAATATATAATACAAATTTACGAAAGCTGTTATAACATTGGAAACTTTAAGATAAATTATAATCCAAAAGTCCATATATTATTTTTTGATGACATAGTAGAGGTTACATCTTATAGACAATGGGGAACTAAAAAAAATAAAACTGAAAATTTTGGATTAGATGATGACATTATGAAAATGAAAAAATTTATTACTACTAGTTTTTTGACATCATTAGTAAATTACAATAATAAAAAATAGTTGAAAATATAAGGAAAGAGAGGAAAAAAATGACATTTAAAGATTTATTAAATTTATTTGAAGGTAACAAAGGAAAAGATATTAAGTTAAGTAAAACAAATGATAAATACATAATTCAAGTTTATAATAATGATTATCATACTAATGGAAATCTTAGGATAAAATATTCTACTAGACTAGATATACTGTTTAACAAGAATAAAGTAGCAGTTTCTCCTTGTAAATATGGTCAACGTATCTATAAGCTTACTAAAATTTTCAAATTAGATGATAATATTATGAAAATGAAAGATTTGATTAGTATTGATTTTTTAAATTCATTAGTTGATTATAATGATAAAAAATAATTGAAAAATGAAAGAGAGGAAAAACAATGTTTAATTTATTTTTAAATTTATATATAAAATTTCGTAATTATATAGTAGATGTCATTAGAAGCAGGAATATTCCTGCTGATAAGTGGAAGAAAACTATTATAATAAGAAAAATTATGCGTATTTTCTTATTTGTTCTTCCTCTCTTAATATATTCTATAATAGCATTGATATTATGGCTTAATATTGATATGACAAAAATATTAAATATTATTTTTATAGTAGTTGCTATTGTTGGATTTTTTGGCTTATTATATTTAATTTTAAAATTTAAACAAATAATTAAAAACTATATAATAGAAGATTACGAGGAACATTTTAGAAATATAGGATTAACTAATAAACAGGGAAATACTCCTATATTTCGTAAAATGAAATATGATAAAAATGTTTCAGGTAAAGAAATATATTATTTTGATGATGTTGATGTGGATTATGGAAAATTTAATGAGCCTGTTGTTATTAGAGGGTTAAGAAATATTTTTCGTGGATATGTAACTCCTAGTGAGGGCAATATGTACGGACAATTTAGATTTTATGTAATACCCTCTTGTAAATCTAGTTGCAGACAGCTTACAATAAATGACACTTGGTTAGTACAAAATATTATTCATTTAGGTATATTTGGACGGTACTCGGTAGTCGGTAAGACAGTTGCAATAGCATATTTTCTATATTTATATTGTTTATATGTTGAAGCTAATAGTATTGATATGGAAATTACTATTTGCGACCAAAAAATGACATTTGCAAAAAGATTAGGCGTGGAAAAATCAAAATCTTTTCATTATGGATTAGATGTATTATCTGCTATTGAACAAATTTGTGCTAATTTTGAACAAATAAAGTTAAACCCTGACGGAAAAATACGAATAATTGTTTGTGACGAGTACATCTCGCTAGTCGACAAGTTGCCACCTAAGGAAGCAACTCATTTAAAATTAATATTAGGAGCACTTATCTTTGAAAGCCGTGAATATAATTACCATATTATACTTGCACGGACAGGCACGGACACGCAGAAAGATTTTCAGCAGGTGTTCGCTCATCTATTACAGATAAGATATTATTAGGCGAAGCTACAACAACAGAAAAATCAACTGTATTTCCTGATGATGTCGCTTTAATGGACGCCCATAATATAGCAGGTCAGGGATTTATGAAATTAGTGGGAATGCCTTATGTAGAAAGATTTAGCATACGTGACGCTGTTCCCCCATTTGCTGAAATTGGCGAAAAGGTTAAAAAATATATGAAATTTGACAATATATATTAGGTCGTGGCGTTGCGAAGCAACAGCCACGCTCCCTATATGTAAATACGGGAGTAACATTATATAAATGGAGGTGGTATAAATGCCTAAAATAGACTATCTGACGGTTTCTCTTGCTAGAAATAAAAGCAAATTTTACTTAACTACATATGATGTTTTATGCGAATTTGGGCTAATACTACCAAAATTGTATAAAGAAACGTGCAAAGACCCTATAAGTAGCAAAGGAACGACACAAAGAATTACACAATATGGAATTACAGTATCTAAACAATACGGAACAGCAAGTCAAAGAGGTTGGAAATATAATGTTCAATTATCAGGGGCTTTTTGGAAAGCTATTGATTATGATTATAAACTTGTTAAAAATATTTTAGATACATTTGTTGAATATAGAATATCAAGATTAGATTTAGCAGATGATGTATGCGTTCCAATTAAACAATGGCGAAATTATTATAAGAAAGCATTTAAAACAGGATTATATACTTTAAATGGTAAAGAAGACGCAAGAACAGTTTACTATGGAAGCAGAAAAAGTCAATTTTATACTCGTGTATATAACAAAACTGCTAATGACCCTTATAACTACCCTGCACCTGAAGATAAAGTAATTATTCGTTTTGAAATAGAAATACATAGAATACGTGGGGATTTAGTTTTAGATAATGCTTTTGATGAAGAATTTACTAAAAGAATATTTGAACAAAGATTAAAAGTAATTACTAAAAAAGACAATTCAAATTTTATAAAAAAATATTTCCTAGAAAATAAAAATCCTACTAAAATAAAAACAGTAAAAAGACCTATTGGAAATATACAAAAAAGTGTAGATTACGTATTTGACGCATATCAGCCATATATTTTAGCAGGATTAAAAAGTGAAGCATTTGTCAATAAGTATAAGGATTTAGATTTAAAAGAACTACCAAAAAAGGCACAAAAAATACTTACTGTTTTAAATGAGAAAGCTAGAAAGGAGTAGCAAAATGCAGGAAAAAAGAATTATTACACATAGTTTCTATGAAATGGGAAAAATAACAGCTATTGTCAATGCTGTTTATAAAAAAGAAAATGCACCTAATATAAATAATATTTTATTAAAACTTATGCAAAAAGATGTTGAAAAAAATAACAATTAACTTTGCAATAGCAAGTTAAAAGTAATATAATAATAAATGTAATGTAAATATTGCTTTTGACTGTGTGCTGAAAGGAGGAAAAATGAAACAGTCAAAAAGTAAAATAAATATAAATAATACAATAGCACTATATTTACGTATTAGTCGTGATGACGGATTAGATGAAAGTTATTCTATACAAAATCAAAGAAAATTATTACAAAAAGTAGCGAAAGAAAAAGGCTTTATAAACTTTATAGAGTTTATAGATGACGGAATAACAGGAACAGACAAAGACAGAAAATCTTTTAGGCGTATGATAGAACAAGTAGAAAATGACACAGCTCTATTTTCAGCAGTTATAGTAAAAGACGTTACAAGATTTGCAAGAGATTATATAAGAGCAGGACTTTATATTGAAGAATTATTCCCAGAGCATAATATACGCTTTATTTCAGTACGGAGAGGGTATTGATAGTGCAGAGGGCGAAAATCCTTTTATTGGATTTATGAATATCACTGCTGAATATTATAGTAGAGATATTTCAAAAAAGAGAAGATTATCTAATTACGTAAAAGGAAATGCAGGAGAGCCTCTTGGACTACCACCTTATGGCTATATGAAAGACCCTGACAATCCTAAAAGGTGGATTATTGATGAAAAACCTGCAGAAGTTGTTCGTAGAATTTTTAATGAATTTTTAAGTGGTAAAGGAACAGACCAAATAGGAAAAGGATTAACAGAAGATAAAATCTTAACACCTATGAATTATTGGGCAAGTATTGGATTAAATCGTGGTGGATTACGTAATACTGAAAATCCTTATTATTGGAACTCATCATCTGTTCAAAAAATACTAACTTTACAAGAGTATTGTCGGCGATATAATAAACTTTAAAACCTATTCCAAGTCTTATAAACTTAAAAAGAGATTAAAAAATAATCCTGAAAATATTGTTATATTCAAAGATGTTCACGAGCCTATTATAAGTCGTGAAGATTTTGAAAGAGTACAAGAAAAAAGAGGAAAAACAAGAAAACGTCAAACTTCTAATGGAGAAACAAATATTTTTTCAGGTTTACTAACTTGTGCAGACTGTGGCTCTAATATGAATTATCATTTTAATCAAAAAAATCACGATATAAAATATTTTAATTGTTCTAGTAATAATAATCGCAAAGGAAATTGCACACAAACACATTATATTAGAGTAGATTTTTTAGAACAAGTTGTATTACAAGAAATACGCAGATTAACAAAATTTGCTACACAATATGAAAAACAATTTGCAGAAGCTATAATAAAAAATTCTAAAATATCATTTGAAAAAGATAAACATAGTAAAAGAAAAGAATTAAATAGCCTACTTGCAAGAGATAAAGACCTAGACAACATTTTTAATCGTATGTATGAAGATAATATATCAGGAAAAATAGATGATGACAGATTTGCAAAGATGTCAAAAATATATACAGATGAGCAAAAAGAAATTGCAGAAAAAGTCAAAAATTTACAAGCAGAACTAGAAAAAGAAGACGAAAAAACTATGACAGCAGATACATTTATATCTACTGTTCGCAAGTACACAAGAGCCAAGAAGCTAACAAGAGAAATGTTAAACGAACTTATAGATGAAATTAAAATAAATCACGCAGAAAAAATAATAAGTGGCGAAACGGTACAAATTATAACTATATATTGGAATTGTGTAGGTACAATAGAAATTCCTGATTTACCAAAAATACCTGATGTTGATGTTACAGTAAATACAAGAAAAGGCGTAAATGTTAAATACGCACCTAAATTATCAGCATAAAATAAAAAAATGTTCTTATGAAACGTTAAATCCCATAAAAACATCCAGACTGGTGCGGATGAGAGGACTTGAACCCCCACGGTTTCCCACTAGATCCTAAGTCTAGCGCGTCTGCCAGTTTCGCCACATCCGCATAATTAATACATTATTTATATTAGCACATTTTTTATTAAAATGTCAATACTATACACCTAAAAAACGATAAAATTTAAAAAAATTAATATAAAAATACTTGTAATTTTTAGTATTTTATGGTGAAATAATATCAGTAAGAACATCCGCTTCTATGTAATAAAAAAGAAATGAGGTAAAGTATATGCAAGTGCCTGTAAAGAAAAATGAGGAATATATAGTAGATATAATAGATAATGGGTTTGAAGGAGAAGGAATTGCTAAAATTGATAATTTTACAATATTTGTACAAGGAGCAATAAAAGGCGAAAAAATAAAAATACTAATATTAAAAGTATTAGTATCACATGCTTATGCAAAAATTGTTGAAATAATAGAAAAATCACCATATAGAGTAGAAGCAGATTGTAGTACGTATAAAAGGTGTGGTGGATGTAATTTAAGACATATTGATTATGAAGAAACTTTAAATATAAAGCAAAATATAGTTCAAAATTTAGTAAACAAAACATTAGAAAATTCTAAAGAAATAAAAGTGAATAAAACACTTGGAATGGGAAATCCGTATAACTATAGAAATAAAGCACAATATCCAATAGGTTTAAATAGAAAAAAAGAGCCTGTTATAGGAGTATTTGCAGAACGTACACATGAAGTTATACAAATGAAAAATTGCTTAATTCAAGATACCACCGCAGAAAAAATAGCCTTTTTGGTATATAAGTTTATAAAAGAAAACGCAATTTCTGTTTATGATGAAGAAACGAAAAAGGGATTGTTTAGACATATTGTAATAAAAGTTGGAATTAGAACACATGAGATTATGTGTATATTTGTAATAAATGGAAAGAAAATTCCAAAGGAAAATGAATTGGTAGAAATGCTAGTAAAAACTTATAATGTAAAAACTATTATTAAAAATATTAATACAAAAAATACAAATGTAATATTAAGTCATGATAATATTGTTATTCATGGAGATGGCTGTATTTATGATATTTTAGGAGATTATACTTTTAAAATTTCACCGTTATCATTTTATCAAATTAATCCAGTTCAAGCAGAAGCATTGTACAACATAGCATTAGAAATGGCAGAATTGAAAAAAGATGACACTTTATTTGATTTGTATTGTGGAATAGGAACTATTGGAATTTTTGCTTCGAAGTATGTAAAGAAGGTATATGGAATAGAAATTGTAGAACAAGCAATTAGGGATGCAGAAGAAAATGCAAAAATGAATGAAATTAATAATATAGAATTTCTAAGTGGAGATACTCCAAAGGTACTTTCTAAATTGTTAGAAGAAAAACAAGTTTATCCAGATGTAGTAGTTGTTGACCCTCCAAGAAAAGGAATTGATGAAGATACTATTTCAAGTATTTTAGCGGTTAAACCAAGAAAAGTAATTTATATAAGTTGTAATCCTGCTACAATGGTTAGAGATATTAAATTATTACAAGAAAGTTATAACATAAAGCAAATTCAACCAGTTGATATGTTTCCGTTTACATCACACATTGAGTGTATTACTGTTCTACATTTAAAATAATAGCTATAAAGCAATAACGGCAACTATTTCAGAAAAATGTTAAAAATAGGAAAAAGTAAAAAATAAGAAAAAACATTAAAATAAAATCAAATAAAAATATAAAAAATAATCAACTCGATGTAGTAGATATGATTAAACAAAATGCAAAAAAATCATATAATCGTTGATGCAGTAAGAAATTCCAATATACATATCTACGGTATAACTATGAAGAATATCGTTGTCTTACGGTAGATATGACAAAATCTTGAAAAATCAATAAAAAGTAAATTTTTAGCATACATCATATCTACGGTACGACATCGACTAAAAAAATAAAAAAAGAGGAAACAATCTTAATAAAGTGTGAAAGCACTTTATTTTTATAACTCTAAGGACCAACCATGGATTATATGAAGTGGTAAGATGAAAGTAGACACGAAAATCTACTTTCATTTTTTATTTTCTTATTTTAATAAAATAGAAAAGAATGGAAAACTGAACAAAATTTTGCAAAAATGGGTTGAGAATTCGCGTAGAATGTGATATAACATAAGAAAATAAAAAAAGGAATTACTATTATGTTAAAAAATGAAAGATATAATAAATTAATAGAAGAACTTAATCAAAAATTGCATCAACCAGAAATAAAATTTAATTTACCGGAAAATAAAGATAAAACCTTTACAATTGAAACATATAAAGTAGTAAGGTCTTCATTATTAGCTAAATATATAAAATCTACTAAAGCTATTGCTTTTTTAGATATGAATGGATTTTGTGAAGATACTAAAATCATATTAAGGACAGTATATGAAATAATGATAATATTATTATATTGTAATATGAATCCTGAAGACTATTTTAATAGATACAAAGAGTATAGATGTGTAACTATAAAGAAATATATAGATTCTTTAGGAACGGAAGAATTGAAACAAGTAAAGAAAACGGCTTTAGAAAATAATAAAAAGGAATTTAATGAATATAAAGAAAAATATATTCAAAATAATAGAGATGAAAGATATTGGAATGGAAAAACATTTAAACAAACGATGAAAGAAGTTTCTAAAAGATATGATAATAGTATAAATAGTTTATATTATAATGTTTATATGCTGAATTGCGAAGAAGTACATTCAGACTTTTCAGGAATTGTAAATAATTATTTGGATCTGTTAGATGATAAAATAATAATAAATGCAGATATTAAAAAGGATTTGAATTATACAGTTATAATTCAAAGTTTAGAAGAAATTTCAAGAAAATTAGACTATATTGATTTTGATTGGTAATCTAGATAGTTAAAAGATGTTTTATTAATACTAAATTTAAACTATCTATAACATAAAATTAAGAGAGGAAGATGCTTGTTGGAAAGTAATAAATTAGAAACTATTTCAAATCTTTTTGAAGGAAAAGAAATCAGAAGCATTTGGGATGCTGAAAAAGAAGATTACTATTTTAGTGTGGTTGATGTTATTAAAGCATTAACTGACAGCCCTGATCCATCACATTATTGGAGAACTTTAAAATACAGAATGACTAAAGAAGGAAATGAAACCGTCACAAATTGTGACACTTTCAAATTTGAGTCTAAAGATGGCAAAATGAGAAATACAGATGTTTTAAACACACAAGGAATATTACGCCTGGTTGAATCAGTACCGAGTAATAAAGCTGAACCATTTAAATTATGGCTAGCTCAAATGGGAAAAGAAAGAATTGATGAAGTCTTTGATCCTGAAATAGCAATAAAAAGAGCAATAGATTATTATAGAAATCGTGGTTATTCCGATAAATGGATTGAAGCTAGACTAAAAGGAATATTAGATAGAAATAAATTAACAGATGTATGGAAAGAAAATGGAATAACAGAAAGCTATGAATTTGCAGTTCTAACAAACGAAATATATAAAACTTGGTCAGGTATGAAAGCTTCACAATATAAAGCATACAAAGGTATTAGAAAAGAATCTTTAAGAGATAATATGTCAGATGTAGAAGTAGCGTTAACAAATTTAGGAGAAATAGCTACAAGAGAGCTAGCTAAAAAGCACAAACCTTATGGATTAAAAGAAAATAGAAAAGTTGCAAAAGCAGGAGGAGAGGTTGCAAAAACAGCACGAGATGATTTAGAGAAAAAACTAGGTGAAACAGTAATTAGCAAAAAGAATGCTTTAAATTATAAATATATAGAGCAAAAAGTTTTAGATAGAATGAAACACAAGAATGATGCTAATCAAAAACAAGGTTAATAATAGGAGAAAAAAATAATTGAAAAAAGAAAATACTAAAAATTTAATAATACGAAGTAGTTCTGCTGAATTTTTAGTATTTGAAATGCAAAAAAAAGAAAGAGGAATACAAGTACGATTTGAAGAAGGAGATTTATGGCTAACTCGAAAGCCATAGGAGAATTGTATAATTGTATTTCTGATAATGTAGGATTACATTTAAAGAATATATATAAAGATTTTGAATTAGACCCAAAATTAACTACCGAGGAATTCTCGGTAGTTCAAAAAGAAGGAACTAAAGAAGTAAAGAGAAATGTTAAATATTATACATCATGTAATATCACATCAAACAGCTGCAGAAATTATTTATAATAGAGTAGATAGTGAAAAAGAACATATGGGATTAACTTCATGGAAACATTCTCCAAATGGAAAAATTTTAGAAACAGATGTGGTTATTGCTAAAAATTATTTAAGTAAAGAAGAATTAGAAGATTTAGAAAGAATAGTAAATGCTTTTTTGGATTTAGCAGAAGGTAGAGCTAAAAGAAATATTCCAATGACTATGGAAGATTGGGCAAGTAGAATAGATAAATATTTATTAGCAGATGATAGAGATATATTAAAAGATGCAGGAAAGATATCACACGAACAAGACATGTAATACTTGATTTTGATATGGTTTCAAGAATTATAACTGCTGGAAAATTTGGATTTCAAGCAATTATAAGAGAATGTAGAGAAGAATTAGGTATTGAATTAGATAAAAATGATATAACTTTCATAGGCTCTGTAATATCAACAAATAAGAAGGGGGATATTATTAATAATTATTTTAATGAATATTATATTGCAAGCAAAGAAGTAGATGAGGCTAAATTACAATTACAGGAAGAAGTATCAGAAGTAAAATGGATAGACAAGGATGAAATTATAGATAAAATTAAAGATAATTATAATGGAATAACTGATAAAGAAGGTTGCTGAGAATATTTGATAAAGTATTATGAAATGATACATAAAAACATATAAAATAAAAGATAGGAGTTAAAAAAATGAATAATGTGTTTGCAATTATTGAAATAGGTAGTAATAATACAAAAACACATATATATAAAGATGAAGATATTATATATGAAAATACTACTACAATTGAATTTAAAAAAAATTATAAACTAGAAAATAAAATTAATGAAAATGACATAAACGAATTATATAAAGTAATAGAGAATGCTTTAAAATACACACAAAATATAGAAATATATGGATGTAGTATATTTAGAAATATATCTAAAGAAGAACTAGATGAAATAAATAGAAAATTGAATGATAGATTTAGTATAGAAATTAAAGTTGTATCTCAAGAAGATGAAGCAAACTATACGGCATTAGGCTGTTATAATAATATAGAATATAACGGAAACATTTGTGTTTTTATAGGAGGAGGAGGCTCTATAGAGCTTATATTCGTAAATGATAAAAAAATAATTGATAAGAAGTATTATAATTTTGGAGTTGTAGATGTTACAAGTAAATTTGATAGCCTGAAAAATAATGTTCCTGATTGTTCTTTTAGTGATGTTTATAACTATATCAATGAATTAATTAATGATATAAATATTAAAGCTGATGTTTTAATATTGGCTGGTGGAGATCATTTATATTGGTATAATAATGCAAGGTATACATTAATAGAAAATACTTTATATAAAAATAAAAATCAAAAATTTATGTTGACAACTGAAATGAGTGATAAGTATGATAGAGATGCTTTAATAACTTCTTTAGATAAAATTAGACAAAATAGTGATAATCCAAAATGGTTTGATGGTTCAAGAGCAATGAAAGTGATTACTAATTTAATATCACATAAAATAGATGCAAAATATATAATACCAACAAAAATAAATATGGAAGATGGACTGAAAATGCAAAAAATATAATTTAACAATTAAAAATATAAAATGCCATAAACTTTCGTGAATAGTTAAATATCTACGACATCAAAATAGAAAATCCCTCTGTATTAGAGGGATTTTTAAGCGTTTATAAACGAACTAACCACATTTAAATGTGCAACATTAAATGTAAATATATTATAATATAGTTTATCTATTGTTTCAATAAATTTTTACAAATTTTGCTAAAAAGATTGAATAATTTTTAAATACATGATACAATACAAATGTTCGCAATAAAATTATTATAAAATATTAAGGTATTGACAAAATGTAAACGAAAATATATTAGCAGGGGACAAGCAAAATATGAAGGTTATAAAATTTAATAGGAAATATTATAAACAGGTAAATAGAATTTATAAAGAATCATTTCCAAAAGAAGAAAGATATATTTCTTTAAATAAAATGGTAAAAAACAAAGATACAGAATTATACTGTTTAGTTAATAAAGAAGAAGTTTATGGAATTATATACTTAATAAAATATAAACAAATGATATTCATTTTATATTTAGCTATCAATTCTGAAATACGTTCGAAAGGATATGGTAGTTATTTATTAAAATGGTGTTTGAATATATATAAAGAAAAAGATATCTATCTGAATATTGATGAAGTAAGCAAAAATAAAAAAGATTACGAAATGAGAAAAAGACGCCAAAAATTTTATTTAAAAAATGGTTTTTATATGACAGATTATATAAGTAAAGAGGATATGCAAAGCTTTAATATTTTATGTAACCGTGAAAATATAAAAATTGAAGATTATATGGAATTAGATAAATTTGTAGCTCAAATATTAGATGAGCCGGTTTCAAATATTATAAAAAATATAAATGGAGGTAAAAATAAATGAAAATATTAATAGGAACAAAAAATCCAGGGAAAATAGAAGGAGCAAAACAGGCATTTGAAAAATATTTTGATAATATAGAAATAGAGGGAATACTGGTAAGTTCTGATGTTGGAAACCAACCAATAAATGAAGAAATATTACAAGGAGCTAAAAATAGAGTAAAAAATTTAAAAGAATATGCTAAAAGCAATAATATGCAAGCAGATTTCTATGTTTCAAGTGAAGCTGGAATTACAAATTCATTAGGAGAATGGATTGATATAAATTGTGTAGTGGTAGAAAGTAAAGAAGGACTACAAAGTGTAGGAACAAGTCAAGGATTTCCAATTCCAAATAAATATATAGAAGAAATAAAAGAAACTGAACTTGGAAAAGTTATGGATAAAATTTTTAGTGGAAAAGATTTGGCAAAAGGAAAAGGTGGAATTAGTTTTTTAACGAGAGATGAAGTATCAAGAGTGGATTTAACAAAAAATGCTTTTATTATGGCTTTAACAACATTTATTAACGGAGATATATGGAATTAGATTTGCTAATAGGACACAATTGTCTCTTTAAAAAAATTTTAAATTATATATAATACAACATGGAGGTGCTTAAAATGGATATTATAGGGAAGAGAATAAAAAATATTAGAAAAGCAAACAATTTAACTTTAGAAAAATTTGCGCAAAGAATACTTTGTAATCCAAGAACGGTACAAAGGTATGAAAGCGGAGAAAATTTACCAGATGTATATAATTTGAGAAGAATATCAGAAGAATTTAATATATCTACAGATTACATATTAGGTTTGAATGATGAATTTGAAACTAAATATCTTACAAAAGATGTTACATCATTGTTTAGTAGATATAAACAAATGCAATCTAATCCAATAAAAGATGGAGAAGATTATTATTGGATTAAGCTTGAACTCGATGAAAATAATTCATATGTAAGGTCAACTCAAACTATGTGGGTAGGTTTTACAGAGGATGGTAGAGAAATAAGAATGGCAAGGGAAGTAATACCAGAAAAGGCTATAGCATTATGTAAAGAAATAGGAGATATACCAGTTATAATCAATAAAGTTTCAGAAATTGGATTATTTTATTTATTTGGAGGCACAGCAATGATTTCAAAAAAATTATGCAAGGAGCATTTACCAGAAATATTAGAACCAAAAATAATATGAAAAATACATTAATTGCAATAGCAAAATTCAAATTATTATTTTTTGATATAGATACTTGGCCAGGTATTCCAACATATATGGAGTTAGAAGGAAAAGATGAAGAAGATTTAAACTCAATTTTGAATTTATTGGGCTATAGCATGAAAGACTGTATCATGCACAGCTGATGATATATACGTAATGTATGGAATAGATTCTTTAAGTAAAAGAGAATTAAAGTTTTAAAAATTAGCAAAAGGGGAGAAGTAATAGTGAAGATAAACTTTGTAGGAACGGGGACAATGGGGTCAGTTACAAGATGTAATACGAGTATGTTAGTAGATGATATATTGTTTGATATAGGTATGGGAACTGTAAAGCAGATAGATAAACTTAAAATTTATACTAAAGCTATAAACTATTTGGTGATATCACATTTCCACGCAGATCACTTTTTGGATATACCTGGACTTTTAATTGGAAGAGATATAAGACAGGAAACAGTAAATAAGTTAAGTATTATAGGTCCAGTTGGATTGAAACAAAAAGTAATAGATTTAATGACATTTACTCATGGTAATGGAGATATAAATAAATATTCAAATATAGAAAGCAAATATAACGTAGAATTTATAGAATTAAAAGATGGTGAACAATATGTAACTGATAATTTTAGAATAACTGCACTATCATTAAAACATGGAGAATGTGTACCAGTAAATGGTTATATTTTAGAGAAAGACGGAAAGAAAATATCATATGCTTGTGATACAACTTTTTGTGATAATTATTATAAAATGTGTGGTACATCTGACTATATGTTTTCTGATGTAACAATGTTTGAAACAGGAAATACACACATAGGTTTAGACGATTATAAAAATTTATATAAGGATTACCCTAATTGCAATTTTTATGCTATACATAGAGGAGATTATGATCCAGGAAATGTCGATACTGTAAAGTTTCCAAATGATGGAGATATTTTAGTGATATAAATAAAAAGGAGAAATTTTAAAAATCTCCTTTTTTTAATTTTAGTTATACATTTTGAAAATTGGCTAAAGGATTTCTGTTTACGGCATTTCTAACTTGATCATTATCAACGTGAGTATAAATTTCAGTAGTGGAAATGCTTGCATGTCCTAATAGTTCTTGAAGAGCTCTAATATCAACTTCTCCGTATTTGTACATTAAAGTAGCTGCAGTATGCCTTAATTTGTGAACAGAAAATTTTTTTGTATCAAGGCCAGCTCGTGCTAATTCTTTGTCTACGATATATTGCACAGTTCTATTACTAATTCTTTCTTTACGTTCACTTAAAAATAGAGCTTTATCAGAATTTTTACTATCATGTTTTATACCTTCTTTAGGTTTTGTATCTATATAAGATTTTATAGCATCCATACAAGCACTATTAAGATAAATTGTTCTCTCCTTGTTACCCTTACCAATTACAGTTAATCTTGAATCAGAAAAGCTAATATCCTTAGTATTTATTCCAACTAATTCAGATAAACGCATGCCACAATTTAAGAATAGGGTAATAATAGCAAAATCTCTTTCTTTATTTTTACTTTCATCATTAGCAGTGATATTTAACAATTTTTCACTTTCTTCTAAACTCAAATATTTAGGAATACGCTTTTCTTTTTTTGGTGTTTCTAAATTTTGAGCAGGATTTATTTCAATCAACTTAAGTTTTGTAACTAAATAATTAAAGAAAATTCTAATAGTTGAAATTTTTCTTGCTCTAGTAGCAGGTTTATTATTATTATCAATAGCTAGATAATATACAAATGAGTGAATGTCGTCTAAAGTAATTTGTTTCAACGTTTCTACACTAAAGTCTCTAATACATATTTTATTAAAATCCGTTTCATTTGTAAGTTTAAAATGCATCTTCATAAATTTTAAAAACATTGATAAATCATAGTTATATTCTTTTATTGAATTTGGAGATTTATTTAACATTGTTATTGAATAATCTAAGAATGAATTTAAAAAATCTGGGTTATCATCTTTATTAATCATTTGTTTTCACATCCTTTTGATGTTATTATATAATAACTACGAAAAAAGTCAAATGGTATATAAGAATTTTTTAGTATAAAATTAAACAGGTATAAATTGTATTAATTTATTATTTTTTTTATGTATGTTTTCATTAATAATTATGTGATATAATAGTTATAAATTTGAATAGTTAAGTTTTAAATTAGTTAGAAAACGGAGAGTATAATCGTTGGAATTTTGAAGAAGATTTAGAAGAAAATGATTATTACTACGAAGATGACAATTAATAATAGTATTTTAGTAAAAAGGAGAAAGTTTGTATGGATAAATTTAAAGAAATTAGACCTATAGTTCTTGGATTGATAAAAAACGATAATAAATTATTAGTTAGTAAAGGGTATGACGAATTTAAAAATCAAGAATTTTATAGATGTTTGGGTGGAGGTATAGAGTTCCTTGAAACGAGTGAAGATGCATTGAAAAGAGAATTTAAAGAAGAAATAAACATAGGAATAGAAATTGGTAAATTTTTAGGAATTTCAGAAAATATATTTAATTATATGGGTAAAGATGCACATGAATTAATATTATTTTATGAGGCATATATAAATGATAAAGATTATAAAGAAAAATATAATTTAATAGATGATAATTCAGAATCCGAAGCGATATGGGTAGACATTGATAAATTTAAAAGTGAAGAACTTATTTTATATCCAAAAGAAATTTTTAAATATTTATGATTATAGATGTAATTGTTTTAGAGAAATATCGCAATAAAAAAGTTGTGGAGAAGATATTGTAATAACATAATAATTATGATAAAATAAAAATATCTTATTTGAGGAGGTAGTACTTATGTACCAGAAACGGATCAATAGAAAGACTATATTTGTAATAGTTGTGACCATAATTATGGCTTTGATGATACTAATTATTAAAAACTATTACACAGAAAAAACATATGTGGCAACTTTCAAAGAAATGTACATGCCAAATGCATCAGATTTCTGGGATAAAACTTTAGTTTATGTCGAGACAGAGGAAGGAGAAGAATTAATTTTTTCAGCAGAGTACCTAATTCGGAACGAAGATGGAATAAATTTAGGATTTGGGCACAATTGCGTATGGTATGACAAAGAATACATATTCACAGTTATAGGCTGGAGGATTAACAAAATCGGAATTTATGAGGATATAGTACGTATTGAAGAACGGTAGAGACAATGTCTCTACCGTTTTATTTTCTTACCAACATCTTTTATATTTGAAAAATTAATTAAAAATTAGAAAGTAGGAGAGAGGGGCAGTTTTGAAAATAGAGATTTTAAAATAAATAATAATTGAAATTTCAAAACTAAATTTTAAGATTTTATAAAAATAAAATTTATAATTTAAAATTAAAATTTTGAAAATTAAAAATTTCATATTGTTATGAACATTAAATTTAAAAACCGAACATTTGTTGCAATTAAAATTTTTTACAAATTTAAATATAATTTTTATAAATATTTTATGAAATTTTTAAAATAAATTTTTAATTATAACATTATAGAATAATTTAACCTTATAAAGTCTCAAAATCGATTTTAAGACATTTTTATATTTAGCTAATAATATTATCATCTAAAACTTATTCTGAATATTTAAGAATTACTATTTATATAATATAAATCTACTAAGATATTGTAAAATCAATGCTTCTGGGAAAATACTGAAAAATGGTCAAAAAAACGACGCACGAGAATCGATTTTAAGGCGTTTTTAAAAAAAGGTAATATAACTTGTTGTCTATAAATTTAAACAAAACACTGAAATATATGGATTTCATAATTTTTTGTAAAAATATTATAAGAATAATTTAAAATTTTATATAACTAATTAATAAATGATAAAATAATAATGATTAATTAGAAAACCTAAAAATATCGACGCGTGAGAATCAATTTTAAGAGGTTTTTATAAAAAAGACATATAGTTTGTTGAACAAGAAAACCTGTAAAAGCCTTAAAAATAGCGAGATAGGACCTTAACACAAAAAGTCCTACCTCTATTTGCACAAAACTTTGATTTTGTGCAATGTTGCAATAAATATAAAATAATATGGGTTAATCCTTTTCCCTTTTCCAACCCATAATAAAAAGATTGCATAAATTAAAGAAAAATCTTAATTTATATATGTATATTATCATGTAATATTTTCTTTGTTAATAAATGTTAAGATATTTTTTCATAAGATATTTTTTCAAATTCTTTAAACTTATTTTTACAAGCTAATAATTGATGATATGTATCTTTAATAATATATTTTTCGTGATCTTCAGCTTTAGATTTTGACATTTTCCTATTATGATATTTTTCATTAACATCATAGCAATATACTTCTAAAGATTTCAATATTACATCTATTTGACATTCATACAATAAGACGTTTATATCTTTTATTTCCATCTTCTCTTCTCCCTTCTTATATTTATTTTAGATTTATGCCAATAGCTTTGCTTTAATATTTTAATATTGTTAAAAATCAAAATTCTCCTCTAACAAAAAAAGACTGGCTTAGTCTTTTTTTTGTTCATCAATTAATTTGTTTACATTTATTGCTGGTAATATTAATGGCATTATATTTGCATTCGCTGTATATGTAGATACTATTGATCTTATATATGGATATAATATAGCTATTGCATTAGGTTCCAAATTTACATTTGATTCATTATTTATTATTGTAAAATAACCTGTTATTGTAATTTTCATTTCGAATGGATAATTATTAGCTTCTGCTTCCTTAAATATGTATGTTGTCAATTTTACTTCCATATTATCATTATTTTTTATAACTTCTTTTTCTATATTAAAATTAATTGATATTTTTTCTTCGTTTTTAATGAAATTACTATTAGTATTAAAATTAATATTATTTACTATATATTTATTAAATTTTAATATACTTCCATATTCTTGTTCCATATTTCCTCCTATAAATTATGCAATTTTATCATATGTATTAGTAAATACATTTTGTGTATTTGCTAAAAAATAATTATCTGATATAATATAATCTTCTTGATTATCTATTGTTAAATATATATCATAATCTCTTTGGTTATATATTTCTTTATATTCTTCAAAATCTTTTTTTAATTCTTCTTTTGTGATGTTTCTAGCAATTTTTCTAATTTCATTTAATAAAGTTTCAAAGTTTTTCATAGATATCTCCTTCTTACTTTTTTCTATTATTATATATATATTCAAAGTAAAATTTTATGCTATCCGAATTTCTATATATATTATTAGAAATAATGTTTTTAGTATCCTTAACACATATTTGAGTTTGATTATATGATTGAAAATTTCGAGGGGATTTTTTATTGTATTGCTGTTTTATTCTTTTTGGATACGTAGCAATTATTACGTCGAATTTATCTAAGAAACCTTTCTTATTCATTAAATATATCCAAAAAGCATCGTCTGCATCTATTATTTCTTTTTTTTCTTCTTCATTTAAATTTTGGATTATAATATTTTGAAATTCTTCAAAAAGAATATGTCCTTCAGGCGAACTTAAATCTATTACTTTACCATCTTCAAGAAAAATTTCTGCAATAAAGATAGTCTTTTTGTTAAGAATATTTTTTAATTTTACATTTTTTGAATATCCATATGTATATATATAGTTCCATTCTATTGCATAATATATACTTGTCCAAAAATATATACCTTTTCCTAACCATTGTTCTTTCTCATTTTTGCATTTATTTAAATCATATCCAAATTTTATTATATTTTCTTCATTTTTCTTGTCAGTAGCATGATATGCATCTATTATTATGTTGTTCATTGTTTCTCCTATTATTTTATATTTTTCATTATTTTATACTATGCATATAAGAAAATCAAGAAAATATTTTCGACATATTTCAACAAAATAATTATATAGTATTAATATTGCAAAACAATTTCTATATATTTACATTTATATGACAATTGTAACACATTTTTGTTTTTATGTAAAGTATAGTTACAAATTCTATTTAAATCTATGCAAAAATACATCAATTTTTTCTAGAAATTCTGCATTTGACTTAGTTTGTAACATTTGATTAATTAATTGTTCAGTAACATCTGCAACAGACATTGTAGACAAAGCTTTTCTTAATGCAAATACTGTTTCTAGTTCTTTTTGACTTAATAAATTCTCTTCCCTTCTAGTTCCAGATTTATTTATATCAATTGCAGGGAAAATTCGCTTTTCAGAAAGAGATCTGTCTAAATGAACCTCCATATTACCTGTGCCCTTAAATTCTTCAAATATAACATCATCCATTCTACTTCCTGTTTCTATTAATGAAGTAGCTAAAATTGTTAAGCTTCCCCCATTTTCTATGTTTCTTGCTGCACCAAAGAATTTTTTAGGCTTATGTAAGGCATTAGGATCTAAACCACCTGATAAAGTTCTTCCAGATGAAGGAATAACTAAGTTATAAGCACGAGCAAGTCTTGTTATACTATCTAACAATATTACAACATCTTTTTTATGCTCAACTAATCTTTTAGCTCTTTCTAGCACCATTTCAGCAACTTTTACATGATGTTCAGGTAATTCATCAAATGTAGAATAAATAACTTCTCCTTTAATAGAACGTCTCATATCAGTAACTTCCTCTGGACGTTCATCTATTAATAATACTATTAATTCGATTTCTGGGTTATTAGTAGTTATACTATTGGCTATTTTCTTTAATAATGTAGTTTTTCCTACTTTAGGTGGAGCTACTATTTGACCTCTTTGACCTTTTCCTATTGGAGAAATTATATCTATTAATCTCATGGCATATTCATTAGGGACAGTTTCTAACTTTATTCTTTCTTCAGGATATATAGGAGTTAAATCATCAAATTTAACACGCTTATATGCCTTTTCAGGAGCTTCCCCATTAACTTCCCCAACAAATATTAAAGCAGGAAATTTTTCGCCTTCTTTTGGAATTCTCGCTATACCCTTAATTTTATCTCCTTTATCTAGTCTAAATCTTCTAATTTGAATAGGTGAAATATATATATCTCTAGGCGTAGATAAATAATTTGGACCTCTTAAAAATCCATATCCATCAGGTAAAATTTCTAGTATTCCTTCAACTATTCTGTCATCTTCACTCGTTAATTTATAGCCCTCTCCTGCCTCTAATACTGGTTCATTTTCATCATCTTCTTGCCTATAATAAAATGTTTTTCTTACATTTTTCTTCTCTTCAACTTTTTCTTCAACATCTATATTATCTGTAACTTCTTCATCTGTTACTTCTGTAATTTCTGGTTCATTATCATTTAAAATTTCTAACAATTCTTCTTTTTTTAGTTTTGAAACATTTTTAACGCCTTTATCTTTTGCTAATTGGCGCAATTCAACTAATGTACATTTTTCTAAATTCATAACATACCCCCGTTTAATATATTTACTAATTAAATTTATATGGATAACATTTAAAGATTTTAATTAATATGACTTAATACATATATATTGTACAATATTTTATTCTAAAAGTAAAGAAAAAAGAGAAAAATTTCCTCTTTTTTCCATTTAATATATGTTCCTTTAAAATTATATATTTTACATTAATGTTTATTCTATTTTGAAACATCTATATAAACTTTTTCATTTGGTAGGTACATCCCCAACTTTTCTCTTGCAATTTGCTCTATGTATTCTGGAGAATTAACATTATCTTTTTCAGCTAATAAAGATTTGTTAGTTTCCTGTTCAGCAACTATTTTTTCTTCATAGTTTGAAACTTGTTTATTGTAGTCATTTAGAGATTGTTGTTGAGAAACGTAAATAGAAACAACATAAGTTGCAATTAATACAATTAATATTCTTTTATAGTTTTTTTTCAAAATCTTCATTTGTTAAGACACACTCTCCATTTTTACCAAATAATCCTACTAATTATATTTTTCTACATTATTATTTAAAATCCTTCTATTATTACATTTTTTCCTAAAGATTTTTTTGAATTTTGTTTCTTTGACATTGTTTTTATTCGATTTTATGATGTTTTGGTTTTTATTGTAGAAATTTGTAACTTTCTTTCTTATATTTATTATACAGAAAGAAATAGGTTTAAAGAATATCTTTCTTAATAACTTTAATATCTTTTTTATAGGAAACAATACAATATTCGATATTTTTAAAACTATATTTTTTATAAGTGTTACAATTTTCACGTTAATTTTTATAAAATATCTACTTATCGTAAGTATATATATAATAATACCTAAAGCAAGACCTATTATTGTGTAACTTCTTATTTGACCATTAGTGAATTTAAATAGTATTAATAAAATAAATGATCCTGTACAAATCCAAAATATAATATCTTCTATGTATGTAACTAAGTCTGAAGTTTTAAATGATCTTCTTAAAACTCTAAAAATGTCAAAAAATAAACCTATTATAATTCCGCTAATGGCGAAAATAAATAGTGAATATAATTGAGTAAACGTACTATTTTCCAAATGCATTCACCTTACTTTATTTAAATATTTTTCCTAAAAATCCTCCAGATGATTTCTTATCTGCATTTTCTTCACTATATGCAAGATTGTATATCTCCCCTTCTACTATTACTTCAGAAGTGTCTATGCTTAATTTGTTAATTCTTAAATCTTCTCCTTTAATAGTAAGCAAGCCTAATTCTGTTTCTACTATTACTACTTGATCATCAAAACTAAGTACGTCTAATACACCAGAGATACTAAGCTTTTCCCTATTTTCTAAAACTAAGTTTTGAATAACATTAGTTACATTTTTTCTGTCTTCCATAGGCATATCTATCTCCCCTTCCCTTTTGTTTAAAAGTCTATAAATAATATATATTCAGGTCTTGTCTAATTTAGAACTAAAATATTGTAAAGTTATGTAAATTGTGATATAATTTTAATCGTATTTATTATAATATATTGAAAAGGGGTAATGATAATGCCAGGAATTTTGTATCATCTTAGTTTTGCAGAAGAGGTTTACCGGAATTTAGGCTCAATAATCAAGCTTAATAAGGTAAATTTTATGTCAGGTAACCTTATTCCAGATTTATCTATTGATAAAGAGAAATCTCATTATCGCAAAAAAGCATCTGTTGATGGTTTTTTTGTTCCAGATATGGAACTAGTAAAAAGGAATCTTTTCAAACCAGAAAG
The DNA here is from genome assembly GCA_947593355.1 of uncultured Clostridia bacterium. Taxonomy (GTDB): domain Bacteria; phylum Bacillota; class Clostridia; order TANB77; family CAG-508; genus UMGS1663. The sequence goes on from CANQDO010000005.1 coordinate 39,842, forward strand.
TTCTATTAAGTTTGGAATGTATTGTCACCTTTATTTGGACTATTATTTTATTGAAGATTTCTTAATCCATGAATTTATTTGGGATTCTGAAAAAAATAGAGTAATAAATCCAAGAAATAATAAATTGTGGGATATAGAAACATTCTTTTCTAATTCTGGTATATATGGAGCCTATACAGAAATTAACCAGTTAATGATAAAAGATGGACATGTATCCTTAGATACTATTAAATCTATTCCTGAAGTTCTTCCAGATACCGGAATATCATTCTTTGATATAAGACGTGAAAAAACATGGAAAACAGAATTAGATGAATATTTAGCACATGAAAATCATTACACAGGAGACATTCTTGACTACGATAGGCTATGGAAATGCATTGAAAAAATCGCTACACAATTTATAGTAGAAGTTCTACAGAGATTATAAATGTTAAAATCGTTAAAAGTAGCGATAAAAAGCCACCAATTAAAGCAAAAGAGCTAGATTATAAATATAATCTAGCTCTTATCTTATGAAATTAACTTTTGATGCATTTGCTCTAATATATTGTTATTCAACTTTTGATTAAACATAATTGCAATTTTAGATTCATTTATTTCTAAATCTAATACTTCTAAATTGTTATTTTCAATTATTTCAAATATTTTATCTAATATTGAAGTATCATTCATTATTCCATGTCCAACTATTGCTATTCTTGAAATATTTGAGTAAGTAGTATCAAAAGCTTTTAAGTCGGTTTCTAGTAAATTTTGAAATTTATTTAACACAACAGATTTAATTGTAAAGTAAACGTCCATGTAATGAATGCTATTATTTACAAAATTATTAGCAAGAATATCATTCTTTAATAATAGCTTATATAACTTATTAAATAAGTCAGGTGAATATGTTTCATACTTCATATGAACATATATAATATCATCATTTTTAACAATACTTTTAACACTTGTATCTTCTATTTTATCTTTTTTCTCATCTTCTATAGTAGTACCAGGTTTATTATTAAAAGTTGATTTTGTAACTATTGGAATATGGTACTTTTGTCCTACTTCAATACATCTATTATGAAGAACTCTTGCGCCCTCATTTGCTACTTCTAACATTTCTTCATACGATAAAGTTTCTAGCTTTTTAGCGATTGTAACTTTATTAGGATCAGTTGTATAAACTCCGTCTACATCAGAAAAAATATAACAATGCTTTGCATTTAAAGCTGAAGCTATAGCTACGGCTGTTGTATCAGAACCTCCCCTTCCTAAAGTTGTAATATCAGCATTTTTATTTATTCCTTGAAAACCTGCTACTATAACAATTTTTCTCTTGTCTAATTCTTCTTGTATTCTCGTTAAATCTATATTTTCAATTCTTGCATCTTGATTCGTTTCACTTGTATATATACCTGCTTGCCAACCTGTTAATGAAACAGCTTCATAGCCTAACCTTTGTAATAAAATAGCAAGTTTTGCCATAGAAACTTGTTCTCCTGTACTTAAAAGAACGTCCATCTCCCTTTCATTCGGTATATTGGATAATTCTTTAGCTTCTTTTATTAATGTATCAGTTGTTTTTCCTTGAGCTGAAACAACAACTACAATATTATTTCCTTTATCATATAAATCTATAATTTTGTCAGCTACAACATTTAATCTTAAGTTGTCAGCTACACTACTTCCTCCAAATTTTAAAACGATTGTATCCATAATGTCGGTTACCTTCTTTAATTAATATACGAGATGAATTTAATTATAAAATCACCTTACGATAGTTTATGACAGTATATATCATAATGTGACTAAACTATTAGGGACGTTGTTAAATAGTTTAGCACATCAGTAATTTACAAAATAACAGTTAAACTAATAGGGACGGGGTTAAATAGTTTAACAACGTAATTGTTATATTGCAAAACATTAATATTATATATTTTGAAATGATTCGTGGGGACCGTTTTAGAAAATGTTACGAACGTATGTGAGTTACATTTTCTTAAATGGGGCAATGTAAAAATATATAATATTAATGTTTTGCAAATGAAATAAATAAATCTTTGGTTAAACTATTTAACCCCGTCCCTATTAGTTTAACTTAAATAAAAAACTTGTGCTAAACTATTTAACAACGTCCCCCATAGTTTAGCTTTAGATATGCATCTATAAATCCATTCAAATCTCCATCCATAACAGCTTGAACATTGCCAACCTCGTAGTTTGTTCTATGGTCTTTAACCATTGTATATGGACAAAATACGTATGAACGAATCTGACTTCCCCATGCTATATCCATTTGATTTCCTTTTAAATCTTCTATTTTTTCTTTATTTTCTTTTTCTTTTAAATCTAATAATTTAGATTTAAGCATTCTCATTGCAGTTTCTCTATTTTGAATTTGTGAACGTTCTGATTGGCAAGATACCACAATATTTGTTGGAATATGTGTTATTCTAACCGCAGAAGATGTTTTGTTTATATGTTGTCCTCCTGCTCCGAGATGCTCTATATGTATCTACTCTTAAATCGTCTGGATTAATATCTATTTCTATATCTTCTGTTATTTCTGGTAAAACTTCTAATGAAGCAAATGATGTATGCCTTCTTCCACCACTATCAAATGGCGAAATTCTAACTAACCTGTGTACACCCATTTCACCTTTTAAATATCCATACGCATATGGACCTGAAATTAGGGCTGTAACACTTTTTATTCCTGCTTCTTCCCCATCTAAATAGTCTAATTCTTTTACTTCATATCCATTATCTAAAGCCCATCTAGTGTACATTCTGTATAACATTTGAGCCCAGTCTTGAGATTCTGTTCCACCTGCTCCAGGGTGCAATGTAATAATAGCATTATTTATGTCATATTTTCCTGATAACAGTGTGTTTATTTCTAATTTTTCTACACTTTTTTCAAGCTGTGGCATTAGTTTATTAAGTTCTTGTTCAAAAGTTTCATCATTTTCTACTAATAATAGTTCATATACATCTTGAACATCTTTTAATTCATTTTGAACTGATTTAAAACCACTTATTTTGTTTTTTAATAGAGTTATTTGTTTTAATACTTTTGCAGAATTTTCAGCATCATTCCAAAAGTCTGAATTTGTTGTTTGTTCTTCTAATGCTTTTAGTTCCGCTTCTAAATTTGAAATGTCAAAGTGAATCACCTATTGAATCTAACTTTTGTTTATATGTTTCTAATGATTTTCTTGTGCCTTCTAAATCTATCACTATATCACGCCCTTTCTACATTTTACAGTATTATTATATATTGTATTTTGAATCTGTCAAGTTAATATTTTCTTGTGTATAAATATGATTGCTAAATAGTATTAAAATAAGCTTAAAGAATACTTTAATATTGTTTTATAAATAAAAATACTTTACTATAAATTTAGTTCCAATATTATCAGTTTCTACAGTTATACTTCCATTATCTTTTTCAATAATTGTTTTAGCTAATGCAAGCCCTATTCCTACACTATCTTTGCTTGCATTTTTACCCTTATAGAATCTCTGAAATATGTGCGGTAGATCTTCTTTATCAATACCACCGGCAAAATCTTGAATAGTAATACTAAAATATACATTATTCTGCTCGTAACTTATAATAATCTTACCATTTTCTTTTGAATGTTCTACGCAGTTTTTAATGATATTAGTAATAGCTTCAACTTCCCACATAAAATCACAATTTACTTTAAATTTTTCATTTCCTTCTGTAAGTATTGAAATGTTTTTCAAATCACAAGCAACAGCTACATTTTTTATTGATTCATCAACTATATTCTTTATAAATATATCTTCTTTTATAAAATGAATTGTATTACTATCAAATTTTGATAATTTTAACAAAGATTGTACTAAAAAATTTATATTAGTAACTTCTCTTTTTATATCCTTAATAAAATCATCTCTAACATCTTTTTCCATATTAGGATCATCAATTAAATTATCTAATATTACAAGTATTGACGTTAGTGGCGTTTTTATTTGATGAGAAATATCTTCTAAAGATTCTTTTAGTTGTACTTTATCTTTTAAAGAATTACTCGCACTTTCTTTTAGCATTACTGTAGTCTTATATATTTCATTCTTTAAAATTGATAACTCATCTTCTGATATTTCATCTATTTTAAGTGAATAATTCTTTCTGTTTATTTCTTCAATATATTTTGTAATTTCACCTATTTCTTTATCTTTTCTTCTATCATATAACATAAACGAAAATACTATTAAAATAAATCCAATTATTAAGATTATGCCATTTAAAATTAAGAAATCATGAAAATAACGATTATTCTCAATAAGTACAGAATCTTTACTTAAATTGATACCGTATTGTTCCAAAATGGAAGAAGATTTTAGTTCATCATTATTTAATATTTCCATTATTTCTGTATTATCAATATCTGGATATTTCTCTTTTACTTTAGCAACTATCAAATCTATTTTATTATTAAAATTATCTGTATATGTATTGTATTCATAAATATTCATTAGTAAAAATATACTTAATAAAAAAATTGATATAATGAAAGTTACTATTAAATATTTTTTTAAATGTATTTTATTCTTCATCAATTCTATATCCTATTCCTTTCACTGTGCTTATAATTTCTGTTCCCAACTTTTCTCTAATTCTTTTAAAATAAACTGTAACAGTGTGATCATCTATATCATTTCCAGTCCACTCCCAAATTTTATCTAATATTGTAGCCCTACTAACTACTTTGTTGATATTAAGAAACAATAAAGTAAGTAATTTTATTTCAAGGCTTGTAAACTTTATTGGAACATCATCTTTATAAACAATCATTTTATCCATGTCAAATTTAATATTTTTAATTGTTATAATACTTTGTTTTTGGTAGCGAAGCAAAATCTTATTTATCCTTACAAGTAGCTCTTTTGTAGAAAAAGGTTTTGTAATATAATCTTCTGCACCAATAGTTAGTCCCTTAACAATATTGTCCTCCTCGTCCTTCGCGGTAAGGAATATAGTTGGAATATTCTTGAATTTAATATATTTTTCAAAAAGTTCAAAGCCATTTCCATCTGGTAATGTTATATCTAAAATTACTAAATCAATATCAGAGTGATTGTTTATATATTGAATAGAATCCTTTATATTTGTTTTATATGTAATAATATAATTACTCTTTTCTAAAGAATATTTCAATCCCTTTATTAAAGTTAAATTATCTTCTACTAGTAAAATATTCATAATAAAATCCCTTTCTTGATATATTATACCACAAAAAAGGGGTCATCCCCCTTTTTGCTATATATTTTCATTCCTAATTGTTTCAATAATATTTTGCTTATTAATTTTGTTCATAGAATACTTCATAAGTAGTGTTATAAGTAAAAATACAATGACTATCGAAATTATTACTCCTACAAATGGAAATGAATATGCAATTCCAGAATCTTCTGCTAAATAATGATATATTAAATATGATAAAGCAATTCCTATAGGTAATCCAAAGAATAGTGATTTTAATCCTATAAATGTACTTTCTAATCTTATCATTCTATTAAATTCTTTATTTGTCATGCCTATTGATTTTAACATTGCAAATTCTTGTCTTCGAAGTTCCATATTAGTTGTAATTGTATTAAATATATTGGTTATGCCAATTAAAGAAATAACAATTATAAATCCATATAAAAATATTTCAACTAATATAAATGCATTATTTCTTATCTCTACTGACTCACTTATGTTATTTACATATGTACCATATTCTTTTAAATAATCTTCTATATCATCTTGTAATTTATTTGGATTATTTGATTTATAATATATATATACACTTCTATTTTCATTAACAAATTTAGAATTATATAATTCGTCACTTACTACTAGGTATTTTCCACTCATATTTGAAAGTGCAAATGGAGTTTCTTTCGTAGTACTTGCAATTTCTATTTCAAAGTGTTTATCACCAAATGATGTCCCTGATAATTTATCTCCCTTATTATATATAAATTCTTCAAGAACTTCATATGTTGTTTTGCCAGTTGCTTCATCAAATTTTCTTACTTTAGTTGTATCCATTAAAATAGCTTTATCTTTCACATCTTCATAATTTAATCCAAGTTTTTTTATATAATCATTATATGATTTTTCACCAACACACAATACACCTATATAATCATTCTCTAAATCTGGCTGTTTATTTAAATATTCTACACTATTTATTTCTAATCCATTTTGTCTTAAAATTGTATAATTTTCTATATTATCAAAATTTACTGTTTCCAATCCTTTATTATAAAATTCATCTCTATCTTCTACACCAATATTGACAGAAATATTATAGTCACTTATATTTAGCATATCTTCAAAATACAAAGATGCAATGTTAGTAAACGAATATAAAGCAATAAACGTAGAAACTGAAACTGCTATAGAAATAATACTTGTAACATATTTTTTCTTATTTCTTTTCAAGTTCTTATATGAAATTTTTCCACCTATTCCAAATAGTTTTGAAATATATTTAGGAGTTTTTAATTTGTTTTTCTTTATTCTTATACTCCAATTATTTCGAATTGAATCAATAGGAGATATTTTAGTTGCTTTTCTTGCACTTTTTCTTGCTGATAAATAAATAGTAATTACTCCTAAAATTATTGCAAATAGCACTGAAAACCAAGAAAATGCAAAATGTAAGTTTATTCCTTCCTCTATAAGAAATCTACTTAAAAGTAAATTACTAATAATAATTAGAATGTATGATGATAAAAAGCCTAATAATATTCCCAAAGGAATGCCAATTAAACCTAAAATAAATGCTTCGTAAAACACGTTTTTCTTTATCTGCTTTTTGGTAGCTCCAATGCTTCTTAACATACCGTATTGTTTAGTTTTTTCTGTAATAGAAATGTCAAAACTGTTCCTTATACAAAATACAGATGTAAATACTATAATACCACAAACTATAAGTGCAACTGTTCCAAGTTCAGTGGAGTGATTCATCGATAATGGGTTTATTTCTAAACCTATTAAATATGAATTTTCATCTAATTTATATTTGGCTTGACTTATTTGCTTTTTACATTCATCTATTTCTTCTGCGCTTGTAATGTTTCCTCTTTGTATTTTATCATATAATTCTGGATTTACACCTAATATATTGGCTGTTACCTTATATCGTTCATTTAAAGCATCTTTTGTATATCTAACATATAAATTTACGTTTCCCGAAATACTTTCATCATTCATGTATGTAATAAATGTGTAGCCAGGTGCAGAATACGATTCTATATAAGATGACGGTCTTTCAATTATTCCTACAATTTTATATGTTTTGGTAACTGTGTTTATTATATCTTCAGGTACATCATCATTTAATGGATTATATTGGTATAATTCATTTCCTTTGCTTACTCTTGTTCCAACATTTAGAGTAATAGTATCACCTATTTTTGAAAATATTCTGCCATTTGTTTTTAAATGTTCTGGTATAACTATTTCATCTTCACTTTCTGGTAATTTTCCATCAATTAATTTTATAGATAAATTCTCTATTGCGTCTTTACTAAAATACATAATATTAGCATAAGGTTTATCTCTGTTTTTCGATTCTTCAAGTTTTGCATAACCTATATTTTTCGTCAAATAAATTTTTTCAATTTTTCTGTTATTAGTAAAGTTAGGTATGTCATCATATGGTACATTGAAAAAAGAATAATGAAAATTCCCTTTTTCATAAGTTTCATAATCAATTAAAGAAGATATACCACTTACATATACGCTTGCTACTGCTGTTATAAGTGCTACTGAAAGAATTATTCCTATAATAGTTACTATTGTTCTTTTCTTATTTAATCTCAAATTTTTTATGGTTAATTTGTTAAGCAAGTTCATAATTATTACCTCCTGTAACAATTTTCCCATCTTCTAATTTTAAAATTCTATCAGCTACTTTTGCAATTTCCATATTGTGTGTAATCATAATAATTGTTTGATTTAATTGTTTATTAGATTTCTTTAATAATGCAACTATTTCATCACTTGACTTTGAATCTACATTTCCAGTAGGCTCATCGGCTAAAATAATGGTAGGATTAGTTATCAGTGCTCTACCAATACTTGTTTTTTGTTGTTGACCACCAGATAGTTCATTAGGTAAATGATTCCTTCTATTTTCAAGTCCTAATAATTTTAACATCTCATCTAATTTTTCATTATCTACTTCTCTATTATCAAGCGATAATGGCAATACTATATTTTCTTGAACATTTAATATTGGTATTAGATTATAGAATTGATAAATTAGGCCTACTTGCCTTCTTCTAAAAATTGCAAGTTTATCATCATTAAAGTTATAAATATCTTGTCCATCAATATAAACTTTTCCACTTGTTGGTCTATCAACTCCTCCTAATAAATGTAGTAATGTTGATTTCCCGCTTCCAGAGCTACCTACAACTGCAAGAAATTCACCTTTTTTAACAGAAAAAGAAACATTATCTAATGCTACTACTTTTGTTGAATCTTTTCCATAAATTTTAGTTAAATTTTCTACTCTTAATATTTCCATAACAAACCAATCCTCTCTTGACTTTTAATTTATGGGTAGATTATATAATACACAAAGTTACAAGTAAGTTACTTTTAATAAAAAAATAGAAATTATATTTCAAATTTCTATTTGTCATCTTCATTACCTTGTACTTGATTTTTGAGGTATCAATTTTTTTATATAATCAACAAATTTAGTTAATATAATTGTGCAAATTGTTACAATTATTAATTTTACAATAAAAATTTGCCACTTTTGCGTTATTCCAAATTTAGAATATGCTATTATTACTGATTCTAAGTGATGAAAGCATAATATGTAAATAGAATTTTTACCAAACCATTTTAAAATATTAGTTGTATATTTTAAATACTTTTCTATAATATTTGCTATAAAGAAGCAAATTATTGTACCACAAATTGCTGTTATATAACATATAAAACCGTATGGATAAGAACGTATAGCCAATTCAATAGGTCCTAATTTTAGTCCTATTATCCATAGTAGAGCTATTAATACTATTATTTTATAATTATTCAATATCTTGTCTAAAACTTCATACTTTTTTAACATATAACCTATATAGTAAAACAATATAGCAGATAAAACTATATCAAAACTCCAAGGTAAAAATATTTGTTTTTTAGCTAAATATATGCCCATTGTAGATAATATTAAACATATTATTCCTTTTAGCAAATCATCATTTTTGGAAATTTTATTTATTCCATAAAACAATAATCTAGATAATGCCAAAAAAGGAATAAACCATAATACACCTGTTGATGCAATTTCTTTAAAAAATATTCTTTTATTAGAATGTGCTAATACAATTTGTTCAATTATACGTAAAATATCTAATGATTGATGAAATACTAGTATCTTAATTATATCTGATATTAAAATAGCTATAACATAAGGTATTATTAATTTTATTATTATCTTTTTTAATGTATCTTTAAAATTTTCATCTTTAAAAAACATTCCACTTACTATAATGAACAGAGGCATATGAAATGAAAATATTACATTTCTTTTCCAACCACTAGTACATACATGTCCAGCAATCATTAAAATAATTGCAATACCTCTAGCTATATCTATATATGTAATTCTTTTCTTATATGCTTTTTCTAATGAGGTTTTATTCATATCTAGAGTACTTTTACCTTTTGATTCTTCCATTTTTTCATCTTTCCATTTCTTTTATGTTTTTTAATTTAAAACTAATAAATTATTCCTGAATTTTTTTGATATTTTTGTATTGTTTTAATACATTCATCCCTGTCTATTTGTTTAAGATCAAGCATATTATTATTGCCTTTTATAAATTCATAAATATCATTATCTCTAAAACCAATATTTGCTACATCATTCTTGGTACAACCATAGTATACTTTTTTAATATTTGCCCAAATTATTGCAGATAAACACATAGGACATGGCTCACAAGAAGTATATAAAATACATTCAGATAAATCACTAGTATTTAATACTTTACAAGCTTCACGAATTGCTACTATTTCAGCATGAGCCGTTGGATCCTTATCTTTAAGAACTTTATTATTTCCATTTGCAATGATATTGCCTTCTTTATCTACTATTACCGCTCCAAATGGTCCTCCTTCGTTATTTGCTATTCCTCTATCGGCATTTTCTTTTGCCATTTTCATATATTTGTTCATAAATACCTCCTTAAATGTTGTTACTGTATTATTTTTTTATATTGTATTGACTTTTCAGTTATAAATAGATTATAATAAATATAGGAAATGACAAATCCACAAACGTGGTTTTGCCGAATAGAGTTAAACTCACATCTACTCGTCAAAGTACAGATGTGAGATTTTTTTATTTATGTAGTTGCTTATTAGCCCAGTTCTTATACAGAACTGCAGTCAAGGCAACGTTTAATGTTAAAGAAAACATTAATGACATTATTAAAAATAGTATCACTTTAAACATAAACATCACCACCTTTCCTACGAAGATTCGTAAAATTGGTGGCAAAACCACATCTGTTAATTATCATTTCCTATGGTTATTATTTTACAATATTGTTTTTATTCTGTCTACAATATTTATAAATTTGTTAAAGAATATTAATTTTATAAAAAATATGCTGTTAAGTACTCTACTTCTCTTTTTTAATATATTCAATTTCATATTTATCTAACAAATCAATAGTTATGGTTCCATTTTTTAAAGCCCATTCAACCAAATTCTTATTTCCATTTGGAAAATAAACATATACATAGAATGATTTTTTAGTAGGAAAATAATATTTATAGTTTTTGTCTTCAAAAAATTGAGTTTCACCTTCAGGAACTTGGTATCTTTCACTATTTTCTTTTGAATAATCTACAATTTTAGGTTCTGAAATTTCATCTACTTTCTCTAATATATCATCATTATCAACTTTTAAGACAAAATATGGGCTTTCACTATCCTTTTCTTTCATAATAATTACAAATTTATCATTAAAATAACAATATCTTGGACTCAATGATATACCTAAAACGTCTGTTACAATGGTAGCAGTACTTTCTAGATTGCACCCTTCATTATTAAGTGAAAAATTAACATTTTGAACAACATCTCTAAAATATTGACTCCCAGAATCTTTTATATATTTTCCAAATAATTCATTATAACTAATCATACCATTTGCTCTTACAAAAGGAATTAATAATTCATCTTCTCCACCAAATTCCTTTGTTCCAGTATATGAATCTGATTTTTTTATAACATCTTCATAATACTCCTTAATATTCTTTTCATCATCTGTTCTATAAAGAATTATTTCATCTCCCTCTTTTGTAAATAGCTTAACTGCAAAATCAGAGCTTTTCATACCATCTTTACTATTAAAGAATAATATTTCAACATTTTTATCAAGTTCTTTTGAGCTTGCGTGATTTATTCCAAAGTATTTTATATAATTTTCTCCATTTCCAAAAGTAACATTTCTTGTATAATCACTAAAATCGTCAAACGCTTCTAAAAAATTCAAATGTTTTTTTAGTTCTGCATTAATAGTGTACCCTCCAATCTCATCTTTTTGTATATCAATCTTACAATCATTTGAATTTAAATTTCCCTTTGAAAATTCACTTTTGTTTAGTTCGTCCACAATAGGTAAATTTCCTTCTTCAAGTTCAATTTGATTTTTACCAAGTATAGATTCAAGCTCTTTCCAAGCTAAATCTAAAGTTCCTACCCATAAATTGTTGGTTGTATGTTCATCTAATGTACTTTGATATGATGGACTAATATTTATTTTATGATTAGTGTTATTTTTTATATAATTATTGTAAATAACCGTTGTAGCATAAACTATTCCTGCTAATAAAACTGTTATAGTGATGATGATTATAAATACTTTTAATACTTTATTCATTTCTTTATATCCTTTCTTTAGCAGGATTTTTCTTAATTCTTTTTTACCTCTATGAATTAAGTTTTTTGTATTTTGGAGAGTTTGACCTAATATTTTTGAAGTTTCTTCATAAGATAAGCCTTCAATTTTTACTAAAAATATTGCATTTTTATATTTTTCGTCTAATAGGTTTATTGCTTCAATAACTTCCTTTCTTGTCTCTTCTTCAGCTATAAATTGTAATATATCTTTTTCAATATTGTTGTCAAAATCATGCAAATATTGCTCTGTTATTTCTGTTCTTCTTTTTTCTGTTTTTATATGATTTATCGCTCTGCTTTTAGCTACCATATAAATATAATATTTAAATGAAATATTTTCTTTCATTTTGTTTTGCATAACATATATAAATACATCTTGAGCGATATCTTCCGCTTCTTCATAATTTCTTACAATATTGAAAATAAAATATTCTATTCTTTTTTTGTATTTGTTATATAAAAACTCAAAGGCATCTTTTTGACCATTTAAATAATCATTATATAATTTTTTATCTAAATCTTTCTCCATTTTTCGACCTGCTTTCACTATTATAGACAAATAACTTAACAAAAAGTTTCAATTTTTTAAACCTTTTTATTAAATATAGCAAAAGAGCAAGTATTTGTAAATATACTTGCTCATATATACTAAATTGTTTTATGTATGTATTCACATATAATATCAGCTGTTTCTTCTTTTCCTATTGATGAATCAATACATAAATTATAATTATTAATATCTCCCCATGTTTTTCCTGAAATTATTTTATAATAGCTTGCTCTATTCTTATCTGACTTTTCAATATTTTTAATAGCGTCTTTTTCATCGTCATTATACATTTCCATAACATTTTTTACTCTATAATCTTTTGGAGCGTAAATGAAAATTTTTATTAGGTTTTTGTAATCTTGTAATACATGGTCTGCTGCCCTTCCAACTAGTACACATGCACCTTGCTCTGCTATCTTGCGAATGGCTTTATTTTGAGCATTAATAGCATATTGAACTGGAGATGAAGTTAAATATAAATCATGCATTATATTATTGCTTTGATTTATTTTTGAAACGAATTCTCTATCTAATCCACTCTCCATAGCAGCTATTGCAGTCATTTCTTTATAATAATAAGGTATTCCTAATTTTTGTGCAACTAATTTACCAATATATTTGCCTTGGCTTCCATGTTCTCTTGAAATTGTAATTATTACTCCTTCTTTTGACTTTTGAACTGTAGTATTTACATTTTCTTTGTTTTCTTCTTTTGAAATTCCTTTAAAGAATTTTACTACTAAAATTGTTGAAATTATAATTGCAAAAAGGTCTGCTGAAGGAGCGGCATAAAGAGGTCCTTCAACACCAAAATATATTGGAAGTATTATTACAAGTGGTACAAATAAAATAATATCTCTTGCAAGTGACACAATAGTAGCTTTAATTGGCTCTCCTACTGCCTGGAAGAATATTGAAATTACCTTTATACAACATGTAAATGTTACAAACATTAAGAATATTCTAAATGTTTTTACAGCAAATTCCATATATAGATTATCTTCTGTTCCAAATAATTTTATTACTAATTCAGGGCATACTTCAAAAATAATTGTTGCTATAACTCCTATTATAATAGTTGAAATTATTACTATTTTAAATGTCTTCTTTACCCTATCATAATTTTTAGCACCAAAATTGTAGCCTAATATTGGTTGGGCTCCCAAAATAATTCCAACTACAATATTAATAACAATAGTAAATACTTTCATACAAATTCCAATTACTGCTATTGGAATATCACTTCCATATTTAGACATAGCACCATATTTAGCAAGCATAATATTACAAACAAGTGAAATTACAACAATAGACATTTGTGTTATAAAAGTCGACACACCTAACTTTACTATATTTCCGAAAATTGAAAAATTCATTTTAAAACTATCTAATGATAACTTAAATGTCTTGCTTTTAAAGAAATATACAAATGATACAATAAATGACACAATTTGCCCTATAATTGTTGCCCATGCTGCTCCCTTTATTCCCATATTAAATACAAATATAAAAATCGGATCTAAAATTATATTTAAAACCGCTCCTATTAAAGTTGAAAGCATAGAGTATGTAGGTGAACCATCAGCACGAATAATACTATTTACAGTATTTGCAAGCATATAAATAGGTATGGCAGATAAAATAATTGTAAAATAATCTCTTGCTAACCCTATTGAGGCATCTGAAGCACCAAAAAGATATAGTAAGTTATCCATAAAAATAAAACCTAATATAACAAATATTATACTTATTACAAATGAAACTAATATACTATTTCCGATTGCTTTATCAGCATCTTTTGTGTTTTTTCTACCTTGACAAAGAGATAAAAAAGCAGCACTTCCATCTCCTAAACACCACGCAAAAGCAACAGAAATAATTGTAATAGGAAATACTATTGTTGTAGCTGCATTTCCTAAATATCCTATTTCACTATTACCAATAAATATTTGGTCGACAATATTATATAGTGAACTAATTAAAAGTGATAAAATACATGGAATAGAAAATTTTAATAATAATTTTGAAATTTTTTCCTTTCCTAAAAACTTGTTTTCTTCGTTCATAATTTTTTTAATTCCTCCTTTATTTTCTTCTTTTGACCAAAAAAAATACTGCATATAAGAGTCAATCTTATACGCAGTTACGCTGTGTCGACTTATATATTTTACCATTAAATAATTTTTTTTGCAAAAGGTTTTTGAAAATTTTTTGAAATTTTTT